>JAQWBY010000231.1 GCA_028706165.1 Lentisphaeria bacterium
CCATTCTGACGGCGTGGTCGGGCTACCAGGAGCGGCCCGTGCGCAAGCAGCGCTTGCGGACGACTCGGGACTTCTGGGACGAAGCAGTCGCCCTGGCGCCCGCGCAACTCGCGGCGGTCTGCGGTGACCGCCGCCTGAGCTATGCTGAGGCCGATGCTCTAGCCGGCGAGCTCGCGGTGGGGCTGCAGCGCGCAGCGGGCAAGGCCAGCCCAATGGTGGCGGTGTGCCTGCCCAACGGCATGGAGTACTTCTTGCTCTACTGGACGCTGGTGAAGATCGGCGGCGTCATTGTGCCGGTTAACCCATGGTTGAAGGAAGACAGCCTTGATGCCATTCTGGCCACGGTCGAGCCCGATGTGCTGATCGTGCAGGGACGCGGCGACAAGGAGATTGTAGCCAGTGCCGGCAAACGGCCGGCCCTGCCGGTATTCAGCATGGACGACGATGTGGCCTTCGCCAGCTTCGCGTCGCTGTTTGTGGCCGGCGCGGCGCCGATATGCAAGGACTTGCCCGAGGACTCGCCGTCGATCATCATGCATACGTCCGGCACGACAGCGGCGCCAAAGGGCGCGGTCATGCGGCATAACGATTTGATTTTCAACGTAATGACGACCATCAATGCCCAGGGCTTCCGGCGTGGCGACATCCATCTGCTGGTCAATCCCATGTTCCACTGCACGGCTCTTTATAGCTCGTTGCCGGCGGCGGCCCACCAGCAAAGCCCGGTGATCATCACGGCTGAGACGCAGCCCGACGCGCTGTTGAGCTTGGTTCAACGCGAACGGATTACGACCTTCCTGACCGTGCCGGCCATCCTGCAACGCGTGGTGGCGTTGCCGAATCTGGCTCGTTACGACCTGAGCTCCTTGCGCGTGATCGGTTACGCTGGCTCGTTCATGCCGGTGAAGACCGTCCGCCGTCTGCAAGAGCTCTTCCCGGAGGTCGCGTTGCATAATTTCTTCGGTTTGACCGAGACGATTTCGGCGACGCATGTCCTGCATGGCGACGCATCGTTGGAGCGCCCCGATTCCATTGGGCGGACGCTGCCCTTTGTCACGGCGAGAATTGTGCGTGAAGACGGCAGTGACTGTGGGCCGGACGAAGTCGGCGAGCTGCTGTTTTCGCGGGAGAATGTCATCGCGGGCTATTGGCGGCAGCCGGGGCGGCTGGAGGAAGCACTGGTCGAGATGGACGGCCGCTTGTGGTTCCGCACGGGCGATCTGGCCAGCAAGGATGCCGAAGGCTACACTTTCATCAAAGGGCGCAAGAAGGACATGATCATTGTTGGCGGCGAGAATGTCTTTGCGGCCGAGGTCGAGGCGGCACTGATGCTGCTGGATAAGGTCAAAGAGACGGCGGTGAAGGGCATTCCGGCTACGGGTGTGCGCGAATCGCTGGGCGAACTGATCAAGGCCTACGTGGTCGCTGAGCCGGACAGCGGTCTGACCGAGGTGGACCTGCGCCGGCATTGCCATAAGGTCCTGCCCTCCTACAAGATTCCCCACGTCATTACGTTTATCGATGCCTTACCGCGCAATCCTGCCGGTAAAGTGGTGAAAAATGAACTGACGTGAAGCAAGCGAGGACGCAATGACGACGCGGGAGCAGCAACGAATACGGGCCTTGTGGGCGCTCAGCGTCGCGATGCTCCTGGCTATTTTCTGGCTACATCGCCGCGCCGACCGGCAGGACGCACGGCGCGCAGAAGCCGCGCGCGGCGCCCAGCAAGGTGCCGTTGCCGCTGGCAATGCGGTTGCGCCGGCTACGTCGGGGGCCATGCCGGTCCTGCAGGATGCCAGTGGCGGTCTCCGCCGCACCCGCATTGCTCGCGCCGCCGGCAATGGCAGTTACGTGCTCACCGCCCGTGACGCGGCGGCCCTTGCGGCATTGCGCCGCGCCCTGGTAGCCGCCGGCCTGCGGGAGCTCGGCAGCATAGAGGCATTGCGGATGCTGCGCGTGGGCGGCGATGCCGACGCCCTGGCGCGTTTACTGGCGCAGCTGCCGGATGGAATCCGCGCGGAGGAAGACCGCGTGGTGTGGTTGCCGGAGCAGAATGTCACTGGCTGGACGGGCTACGCCGGCGTGCCCTTTCGGGACAAGCTGCTGCTGGCGATGAACATCGACCGCGAACGTAGCGATCGTGGCGATGATGTGCTTATTGCCCTGCTGGACACGCCCTTGCTTGCGCATGCCAGTCTCGACGGCGCCAACATCAGCAGTTACGACCTTTTTGAGCTCGGTGTCGACGGCGCCTATGCGGGGCACGGCACGGCCGTGGCGTCGCTGCTGATCGGTCAGACGGCCGAGCTTGCGGGCATTGCCTCGTCGGCATCGCTGTTGTCGCTTCCGGTGATGTCTGGCGAGGGCGTCGGCAGCGCTTTTCAGGTCGCGGAGGCGATCTTTGCGGCCGTAGCTGCCGGTGCTGAGGTCATCTCCATGAGCCTCGGGACCTACGACGACAGCGCGGCACTGCGTGCGGCCGTGGCCTACGCCAGCGAGCATGGCGTGGTGTTGATTGCGGCGACGGGCAATGACGGCCTGGCGCAAGTCACCTACCCGGCGGCTTACGAGCAGGTGGTCGCCGTGGCCGCCGTGGATGCGCGCTGGACTCACGCTGGCTTTTCCAATAGCGGCGATGCCGTGGACATTGCTGCGCCGGGCGTCGGCATCGATGCGGCGGGAAGTGATGGCGTTGGCAATGAGGCCTTTTCGGGCACTTCGGCGGCGGTGCCCTGCGTCAGTGGCGCCCTGGCTTGCGTGTTGGCGGATGAGCCCGCTTTGTCCGCGCAGGACGCCATGGCGCTGTTGTTGGCGTATAGCAACGACAATGGCGCGGCTGGCGCGGACCCGCTATATGGCGAAGGCGTGCTCGCCTACGACCGCGTCGTCGAGCGCGATCAGCCGGGTATCTATGACGCCGCCGCCGCCGGTCATGCCGCGTTGTATGCGGATGCCACGGCGGGTTTTCTGCCGATACAGATATCGGCGCAGAATCGCGGCACGGAGCCGTTGCCGCAACTGCTGCTGACCGTGGTGCTTGCTGGCCGCGAGACGGTCTTCACCTTCACGGATGTCCAGCCGGGGCAGGTCGTAAGCGATGTCGTGTCCGTGGACCTGGAGGTCATTCAGGGCGGCCAGGCGCTGATTCTCGAAAGCATCGTGAGTACCCCCGGCGTCGAGGACAGCAAGCCCGGCAATGAGACTCGGCGCTCGGTCATTGCCATGCCCGAGCCCGAGGAAACCACCAATGGCGATTAGCGTTTGGGCGCGGGCACGGGCCACGACGTGGCGCCGAGGCTGAGCATTGGCAGGCAGCCCAAGGCGTTACGGTCGTAATTGAAGACCATGAAGCCGCGGAGGCCGGCTTGGCGCACGACGGCGATCTGCTCGGAGAATTTGACTGCGTCGCCGGGCGTTTTCCAGCAACTCATGCCGATGCCGGGGTATAGCGGCACCTTGTGTACCCAGGCAGACTGGCGTCGGCAGTGGTTCTGGAATTCGAGATTGCTGTCGCTGTAATTCATTGGGCAGACGAAATCCAGCCAGCCGCGTTCGCACCACATGGACCAATCCTGGCCGATGTCGTCGCGGCATTTAGGCCAGTTGCTGAAGACCGCTGCGGAGATTTGGATATTCGGGCGGACCTTTTTGGCTTGCGCGTGGACTTGTTGGACCACCGTGCTGATGGCGTCGCGGCGGAATTGCAGCCATTGCGCGCGCAGGTCGTCATTGCTGCGCAGGTCCTGCGGCCAGTTTTCGACGACGGCGCCGAGGCGTTGTTGGAAGCGCTCACGGCAGCCGTCGCAGAAGCAGCCGTCTTGTCCGGGGTAGCGGATGTAGTCGAAGTGGATGCCGTCGAGTGTGGAGTAGTTGCGGACCAGCTCGACCATCGCGTCGATTTCCTGCTGTTGGTTGATGGGGTTTGACGGGCAGAGCCAGCGTGGATTTTCCGTACCATCGTAGCTCTTCTGGGTGCGTTTTTGTGCGACGAGGGCGTCGATGACTTCATTGCTGGCGTGCGACCCGCAGTTCCAGTTGACCTTCCAGACGTGGCACTTGACGCCGTATTTAGCGCAGGCACTAAGGCATTGCGCGACCTGGTCGCCGCTGGTGGCGACGCTCTTGTCCGGCGTGAGGACTTTACTGGGGTAGAAGCTGGTCGCGCCCCAGAGCATATTCGGCGCAATGGCGTTGAAGCCGTGGTCGGCCAGGAATTTGATGGCTTCGTCCCAAGTTTTGCCGGGCAATCCGAAGGCGCTGTGGCACCAGAAGCCGCGGAAGTCGTCAGCCTGGCTGGGCTGCATATGGCACCACGCGGCGAGGGCGCGGTCACTGGCCTGGCTGCTCATGGCGATGCAGTCTTGCCAGTTGCCGGTGGCGAGGGCGGTCTGAGCCTGTTGGCGGAGAGCGGTGGCGGCGGCCATTTCGGCTTTGGCGGCGGCGTTGGCATTTGCCGGCATGGCGGCCGTGAGGGCGGCAAAATCGTAATGGCGGCCGATGGTGCCGATGCGCGCGAATTCGGCGCGTGCGGCTTGTTCCCACAGCTTTGGCGCGAGGTGGCCGATCACGGCCATGAGGAACTGCCGTTTGCTGTTTTCCTGTGGGTTGTTCCAGACGTGGCCGACGAAGGCGCCGTTGGGGGTGACGACCACGGCCGGCAGGCCGCTGTCGCTGCCGTCGGTGTTGCGCCAGGTCGCGATGATTTGGCCGGCGGTCATGGCCTTGACGATGTTGCTGTGGGGCGAGGTCTGTGGGGCGAAATCCGGTTGGCCGAGCAGTCGCGCCGGCGAAGCCTGGAAGCCCATGAAACCGCCCGCCATTTCGGCGCGCTGCCAGCTACTGTCCGTGATGCCGAGCAGTTCGGCGATGCCGGGAGCCAGCGAGTAGCAGGCGATGATTTTGCCGCCGCGGGCCGCATACTGCTGCAGGAGCGCCAGCGCGTCGTCGGGCAGGCGCGGATTGTATGGCAGCACGACGATGCTGGGGTTCTCCAGCATGGCGGCGTTGAGATCGAGGTCGGACACCGTAGCGCAGGCGATGTTCAGCGCGTCCACGGTGCTGCTGAAGGACGCCGCGTAGCTGCTGTAGCCCTTTGACTCGGGATTGTTTGCATGGATGTTCGATTCGGCGCGCACGACGATGATGTCTGGCTTGCTGCCGACGACCGCTAGATTGGCGATGGCCGCGACGCTGTCTTGGTTGTCGCCGCGCCAGAACGAGATGCGGATGGCGTCAATATGTTCCCAGCCGGCGGGGCTGCCTTCGATGCCGGTTTTGGCCTTGTCGATGACGACTCGGTTCCAGTCGTCGCTGTACTGGGTGCCGAAGCTGGTGGCGTACCAGCCATCGCCGCTGCGGAAATAGATGCGCATGCCTTCGATGGGCGCGACGTCGCGGCAGAAGATGTCGAACTGGATGCCGCTGGCGCTGGCGAGGTCGAGTTTGACGGCGATGTCCCAGCTGGCGCGCGCGTGCGTCGTGCCGGCCAAATTGATGGGCAGGCGTGCGTAGCCGGCGTGCCCTGCGGGCCCGGCATGCCAGGAGACCGGCAACGAACCCTCCATGGGCGCGAAGAGCTCGGCCAGGGCCTCGGGCGACGCATCGCTGGGCAAGATGGCGCGCATATCAGCGGGCATTGCCGGCGGCGGCGGGAATGGCGCTCGCGCTTGCTGGGCGATGGCGGCGACGCAGGCGCTGAACACAAGCAGGGACAGGACTTTGCTGATCATGATGGCCTCCGATGGGTGAATGTTACGCTGGGTTGTGGCCGGAAAGGCCAGAAACTAGGAACATCACGGGATGAACATACGGGTGAAATATAGTGTATGGCACGGATTGCGCTCTTCCGTTGTTGAAAACTTACAGCCCCAGTTGTTTCATGCGTCGCCAGATGGTCGTGCGGTCGACGCCGAGACGCCGGGCCAGTTTACTGCGATTGCCGCCGCATTCGGCGAGCAGCGCCTTGAAGGCTTCCGGGCTGTCAGGCATGGCGTTGCTTTTGGCGTCATCCAGGCGTGGGTGGTCGGCAGCGTTGTTGGTGGTTTTGGCGAGGCGCTGCTTATCGGGACAATAGGCGTGTCTTAGTTCGACCATGCGTAATTCCATGGGCAGATCGAAGAGTCCGATGAGCTTGTCTCGGCAAGTAACGAAGGCGTGTTCGATGGCATTTTCCAGTTCGCGGACATTGCCTGGCCAGCAGTAGTCCATCAGGCAATGCAGGGCCTCGTTGTCCACGCCGGCGATAGTACGGCCAGTGATGCGATTGAAGTGCTCAATGAAGTGCGTTACGAGCAGGGGCAAGTCGCCCTTGCGTTCGCGCAGTGACGGCAACAGAATGGGGAAGACCCTGATGCGGTAATAGAGGTCTTC
>JAQWBY010000232.1 GCA_028706165.1 Lentisphaeria bacterium
CCAGTTTGCATTCCACGCCACGCTGGCCAAAGCCGCCCGGCACGATCACACCATCGACTGCGCCCAGCCGCTCGCAGCCACCGGCGAGCTCCTCGGCCTCAATCATCTCCACCTCGACCTTCGCATAGGCAGCAATACCGGCATGGCTCAGCGACTCATATACGCTCTTGTAGGCGTCGCGGCATTCGACGTACTTGCCCACCAGCGCGATGCGACAACGGCGGCGCGGATGCAGCACCCGCTGCAACACGCCGTCCCAATCGCTGTGATGAATCTCATGTACCGGCAGCCGCAGGACCTCAAGCACTTTCGTGTCCAGCTGCTGCGCCGCCAGTTCCGATGGCACTTCGTAGATCGAGTTGGCGACGTCTTTCTCCTCAATCACCAGGTCCTCCGGCACATTGCAGAACAGCGCGATCTTGCGCCGATGCTCGGCGCCCATGCTGACTTCCGTCCGGCAGACCAGCACGTCCGGCATGATGCCGATATTGCGTAGAATGCCCACCGACTGCTGACTGGGCTTGGTCTTGAGCTCGCCCGCCGCCCGCAAATACGGCACCAAGGTCAGATGGATGAACATGGCGTTACCGGAACCGGCCTCCAGCTTGAACTGCCGCGCGGCCTCCAGAAAGGGCTGCGACTCGATGTCGCCGGCCGTACCGCCGATCTCGCAGATGACGATGTCAATGTCATCGGCGGCCGCCGAACGCATCGCCAGCTTGATCTCGTCGGTGATATGAGGAATGACCTGCACCGTCGCGCCGAGATAACCGCCGGCGCGCTCGCGGGCAATCACATTGCTGTAGATACGCCCGCTGGTGTAGTTGCTGTGCCGCCCGCAGCTCACGCCGGCGAAGCGCTCGTAATGACCGAGGTCCAGGTCGGTTTCCGTGCCGTCGTCCGTCACAAAAACCTCGCCATGTTGATAAGGCGACATGGTACCGGGGTCGACATTCAAATAGGGGTCGAGCTTCTGCATGGCCACGCGGTAGCCGCGGCTTTTGAGCAGTAGCGCCAGACTCGCCGATGTGATGCCCTTGCCCAGACTTGATACCACGCCACCCGTTATAAAGATGTATTTCGCCATTGCCGTCACCGTCCCATCAGTTCCCGGAATTGCTTGAAGAGATATAACGCGTCATTGGGGCCAGGCCCTGCCTCGGGATGATACTGCACGCAGAACATCGGCTCGCGCTTGTGGCGCACGCCCTCCAGCGTCTGGTCGTTCAGATTGATGTGCGTCACATCCAGGCACTCCGGCAGGGAGTCCAGCGCCACTGCGTAGTTGTGGTTCTGGCTGGTGATCTCGACCGTCGCCCGCTCCAGATTACGCACCGGGTGATTGCAGCCGTGATGACCAAACTTCAGTCGGCCGCAGCTCGCGCCCATCGCCAGGCACAGTATCTGATGCCCCAGGCAGATGCCCATGACCGGCACCCGCCCGACCAGCTGCCGCGCCGCCGCAATCGCCCCCGTCAAGGCCGACGGATCGGCCGGGCCGTTGGACAGGAAGACCCCGTCGGGCTTGCGCGCCAGCACCTCGCCTGCCGTCGTCCACGCCGGCACGACCTGAACTTGTATGCCCACCGCCGCCAACGACCTCAGGATGTTGTACTTGATGCCGAAATCAAAGGCGACCACCCGCAGCTCGCCGCTGCGATTCCAGTCGTAAGCGCTCGGATTGCTGACTTTGGCCACGTAGTCCTGGCCATCCAGGCCCTCCCAGGCCTGCGCCCGGGCAATGGCCTCGGCCGTGTCCAGCGGCTCATCCGCCACATGCATATAGGCCTTGCACGTGCCGTGCTCGCGAATATGCAGCACCAGCCGCCGGGTGTCCACATCACACAGTGCCGGCTTGTCATGCCGCCGCAGCATGGCGCTCAGGCTCTCCTCAGAGCGGTAGTTCGACGGCTCATTCATGGTCTGGACAACCAGGCCATTGAGGAAAAGCCCGCGTGATTCCATGTCCTCATGATTGCAGCCGTAATTGCCCACTTCCGCCGTGCTCAGGGTCACGAACTGCCCGGCATAGGACGGATCGCTGATGATCTCCTGGTAGCCCGTCATACCCGTATTGAAAACCGCCTCGCCCACGCTGTCGCGCGGCGCCCCGCAGGACCGGCCGTAGAAGATCTCGCCGTCATCCAGGGCCAGGTAGTGCCGTTTGTCCATCTTCTCACCTTTCTCCACCCGTGGCGCCGTGGCGCCGCGGGAATTTGTTCGTCTCGTCACTCCGTCTTGTCAATAAGCCCGGCCGGCTACCCGGCTGGCGTAGTTCACCAGCGCGCAGTTGACCACGCGTTTGCCGCCAGCCGTTGGATAGTCACCCGTGAAATACCAGTCGCCAAGATGATCCGGACAACAGGCGCGCAGCTGCTCGCAGCTCTGATAGACTATGCGCAACTCGGCCTTGAGCTCCGGCGGCCGCAGCAAACGGCAGATTTCCGCCGACAGTTCCGTCGGCGTTACCAGCGCGTACAGCGCCAGCGTGCGATTTGCCATCTGCTCGTCCGGCAACGCAAGGTCCGCCCGCGCCAAGGCCACCGCCTCCTGGAAGGCCTTCTCCAGCCCCCGCCGCTTGATCAGTGACATCAGGGCCTCGAAGGCCACCAGCTCGCCAAAGCTGGCCATGTCAATGCCGTAGCAATCCGGGTAACAAATCGGCGGCGCCGACGAGACCACCACGATCCGCTTCGGCCCCAGGCGGTCCAGAATCGGCAAAATCGCGTTGCGCATGGTATTGCCGCGCACGATTGAGTCGTCAATCACCACGAGGTTGTCAATGCCCTGACGCACGATGCCGTAGGTCACGTCGTATACGTGGGGAAAGAGGTCCTTGCGCTGCGCCGCGTCCGTAATGAACGTGCGGAATTTGGCGTCCTTGACCGCGATCTGCGCGAAGCGCACCCGCTGGCCGCCGCTGCTCTCGTGCAACTCGTCAAGCATGCCGTGGAAACTGATCTGAGCAGTATTGGGTATGTACGAAAACACCGTATTGGCGTAGTCATGATCGACCGCCGCCAGCACCGCCGGCGTCACCGCCCGCCCCAGCGCCCGACGCTCGCGCTGGATGTCAGCGTCACTCCCACGGGAAAAATAGATACGCTCAAAGACACAGCGCCGCAAGGGCCGCTCCGGGAGACAACGCTGCAATTTCAGCTCGCCATTGCGCATGACGCTCAGCGCATGCCCCGGCGGCAATTCCTGCACCTGCGCCGACGCGAGGTTGAACGCCGTCTGAATCGCCGCCCGCTCCGACGCCACCACCGCAATCTCGTCGTCAAAATAATAAAAAGCCGGCCGGATGCCGGCGGCGTCACGCAATGCGAAGGCGTCGCCATTGCCCAATACCCCACAAATAACAAAGCCGCCATCCCAATGTCTGGCGGCCGAGGACAATATCCCCAGGATGTCCGAACTGTCGGTACCCTGGTGCGTCACCGACAATTTTTCCAGGTAATGCACCAGCTGCACCAACAGCACCTCGCTGTCCTGGGTCCGGCTGGGATGATGACCCGATTCGACCAGCTGCGTGAACAACTGCCGCGTATTCGTCAAATTGAAATTGCCCGCCAAAAGCAGGCAGTGATTGCGCCACGAGCTGTCCCGCACCTGCGGATGACAGGCCGTCAAACTGCGGTTGCCATAGGTCCCATATCGCACGTGGCCCAAATACACTTCACCACAAAAAGGCCGCGTCAATGACCGGCTGGCGCTAGAGCCCGCCGCCGACCCCGACGCTGGAGACGCCGCCGGCAGCACGCCCGCCCCGCCCGCAGCCGCGATCTGGTCGCCAATGCGGTTCAATACCTCCGCCAGCGGCAATTCCCCGCAGGACTTTTCGACCTGGTAGAAGGGGTGCCCAGGCTCGACCTGCAAGCCGACGCAACCGATGCCGGCGCCGTCCTGCCCACGATTGTGCTGCTTCTCCATCAGCAGGGCGAGCTTCTCAAAGCCGTAGTAGGCTGAGCCGTACTGCCGCTCGTAATAGCCCAGGCTCTGCCGCAGACGCAACAGCGCCACCCCGCACTCGTGTTTGATTTCGTCGGACATCGCGTTGTTTCCCGCCGCTCGTCGTGCTCTCAAAAAGCCCGGCCGCACTATGCGCGCAGCCGGGCGCGGTCACCGTTCGTGCCATCCAGGAGCCGCCACACCGGCCCCGCGCCAGGCACGATCACCCGTCAGTAGATGAACAGCATCTCGCGATACTTCGGCAACGGCCAGCGTGCGTCATCAACAGCGTGCTCGAGGGTGTCGACAATCTCGCGGATGCTCGCCATCGCCACGATGATCCCCTCGTGCATGCCCTTGAGCGCCTCGTCCAACTCGTCGCAGCGCCGCTGCAACTCGTCAAGGCCCTTGCCCAACAGCTCGGCCGATACGCGCAAGCCCTCAACACCGTGGCTAATGCCGGCCACTTTCGCCGCATTGAGCGCCGTCAACACCCGCCGGTATTCCTCGGTCACCACCGGGAAAATCAGACTCCGGGCGATTTCTGCCGCGATGCCGCCCTCGATCCGTATGCGCCGATGGTATTCTTCCATGTACACTTCGTAGCGCGAAGCCAGTTCGATCTTGCTGAACACCCCGTAGCGCACGAATATCTCCTGGTTCTCGGGCTTGAGTAGCGGCTTGATCGCCTCCATGGTGTCACGCAGATTGGGCAGGCCGCGCTTCTCGGCCTCTTTCACCCAGTCCGCGCTGTAGTTGTCACCATTGAAGATGATGCGCTGATGTTCCTTGATTACGGCTTTCAGCAAAGCCTGCAGGCCCGTGTTGAAATCCGCTGTGGAGAGTTTCTCCAGCCGCTCGCTCAGATAATCGAGCGACTCGGCGACTATCGTGTTGAGTACCGTGTTGACCTCGGCGCAAGACTGACTCGAGCCGGGCGCGCGAAACTCGAACTTGTTGCCCGTAAAGGCAAAGGGGCTGGTACGGTTGCGGTCCGTCGCATCACGCGGCAGCGTGGGCAGCGAGTCCACGCCAATACGCATGGCGTCCGGCCGCTTGCTGCCCGTGACAGCGCCATTCTTGAGCTGGTTGATGACATCAGCCAGCTGCTCGCCCAGGAAGATCGAGATGATCGCCGGCGGCGCCTCGTTCGCGCCCAGGCGGTGATCATTGCCAGCACCGGCCGTGGACGAACGCAGCAGGTCGCTGTGCAAATCCACTGCCCGAATGATCCCGCTCAAGACCGTCAGGAAAATGGCATTCTCATGGGGATTCTTGCCAGGATCCAGCAGATTGTGGTCGCCGTAGCTCACCGACCAGTTGTTATGCTTGCCCGAGCCATTCACGCCCGCAAAAGGCTTCTCGTGCATCAGACAAACCAGACCATGACGGTCCGCAACCTGCCGCAGCACCTCCATCACCAGCATGTTGTGATCAATCGCCAGATTCAGATCCTCAAAGATCGGCGCAATCTCAAACTGCGCTGGCGCAACTTCGTTATGGCGCGTCTTCGCCGGGATGCCCAAGGTCCATAACTCTTTCTCAACATCAGTCATGAACGCCAGTATCCGCGGCTTGATCGAGCCAAAATAATGGTCTTCCAGCTGCTGATGCTTCGGTGGCGGTGCCCCAAAAAGCGTCCGCCCCGTCTGCACCAGGTCCGGCCGCTGCAGATAGAACTTCTTGTCAATCAAAAAGTACTCCTGCTCCAGACCAAGCGTGGCCACCGTCCGCGCCTCAGGCTGCTTGAAACACATCAGCAGACGCCGCACCGAACGATTCAAGACCTGGACTGAACGCAATAACGGCGTCTTCTTGTCCAATACCTCGCCCGTATACGAACAAAAAACCGTGGGTATGCAGAGGGTCGCTCCATTCCCGTGACGCTTGATAAACGCCGGGCTGGTAGGATCCCAGGCCGTATACCCACGGGCTTCAAACGTGCAACGCAAGCCGCCAGACGGAAAACTCGACGCGTCCGGCTCGCCCATAATCAGATTCTTGCCCGAAAACGCCAAGATCGCCTGGCCCTTGTCCGACACGTCCAAAAAGGCGTCATGCTTCTCTGCCGTCCCACCCGTCAACGGCTGGAACCAATGCGTGTAGTGCGTCGCGCCACGCGCCAACGCCCACTCTTTCATCGCATGCGCCACGTCGCCCGCAATCGACGGGTCCAAAACCGCACCACCGGATATCGTCGCAATCAACTTTTCCGCCGTCGCTTTCGGCAGGTACTCACGCATGCTCTCGGTGTTGAAAACATCCTCGGCGTAATACGAGACGCTCGCCGCCTGCGCCGGCATCACGCCGCAAGGCGGACGGTCCGCTACCGCATTCACCGCGTTGACTCGATTCAAATTGCTCATGTCGCATTCTCCTTAACAAAGCGCTGATGTCAATACACCGCCC
>JAQWBY010000233.1 GCA_028706165.1 Lentisphaeria bacterium
CGCCGCAGCTGCCAGGTCAACCCGCCCTGGCAGGCCTCGTGTTGCGCCAGCCCCACCGCTATCAGCGCCGGTATGGCATAGCTGACCACCTGCACATTCAGGATGCTCAACAGCCGCTGCGGCAACACCGCCAACTCAAACGGCAGCCGCGGTATGCCCGACCAGGCCGACCGGCCCTCGCCAAACAGCCCGCTAGCCGCGCAAAGAGCCAATATCGGCACGGAAAAAGTACGGTCGCAACCATATTTGGCCAAGATGCCCGCGCGAATCGCCGCCGGCGTGACGCCGCCAAGCTCAACCGTCAGCCACTGCGCGGCGCGTTGCGCGGCATCGACCTGCGCCGGCGCATTGTGTAGCGCGGCATAGGCCAGCAATGTCGCGGTGACATTCGCTGGCGATTCCGGGCTGTCGCCCCAGCCGCCATCACCGAGCTGCGTGCGCGCCAACCAGGCGCGTGCGCGGCTGATGAGTGCGCCATGCCGTTCGGGCGCCTTGTGCGACAAGGCAACCACGGCCGTCGCCGTCGACACCGCCGATGCGGACAGCACGCTGTGCCAGGCACCATCGTCGCCCCGACGCGCCAGCAGTTTCTCCTGCCAGTGCTGGTGGTAGTCCCGCAACTCGTCGCGCAAATCGTGGATGCTCGCGCTATGCGTCATCTCAGAGCACCCCCATGGTCAACAGGCCATAGGTCGTATATTCGAGGTCGGCGACGTCGTCGCCCGGGCCGGCACTGAAGCCGCCGCTGGCCGTGAAGGCATCGTACAAAAAAGCCCGCGGGGAATGCAGTGGCCGGCGGTCGTAGAGCGACAGCGCAAAGCACGCCGTCGCCGTGGAAAGCAGGTCGCCCGCTGGCGCAGCCGCCACAGCCGGGAAAGAGCCGTCGGGCCGCTGCATGGCCGCAAAGGCGTCGAGAGCCGATGCAGCGATGGCAACGCCGCCATGGCCATAGCGCGCCAAAACCAGCGCCGCGCTCGTGGCATTGACGCTCGCTGTGGCGCCGCCGCGTTCATTGCTGAACAGGCCACTTGCCAGCTGGTAGGGTCGCAGGTCAGCAGCCGCCCAGGGCTGCCCGGCGTCCTGCGCCAGACTCAGCGCCAGAAATTGCGAATACGGCGACTGCGCGTCGTGATTGGGAAAACGCCCTGGATCGCCGGTGGCCAGCAGGTCCCGCGCTGCGTCACGCCAGTCTTTGGGCAACGCGCGCGCCAGTGGCAGCAGCGCCGCCACGCCACGCAGGCCCGGCGCCACACGCAAAAAGGCCAGAAGTAGACGCGAACGCAGCAGGCACAGCAGATGCACCAGGTCGAGCGCGCGCGGGTCTTGTCTGGCCAGCGCGGTCTCCAACCGCCCGAGGTCGATGCGCGCATCAAGAACGCTCGCCAGCAGCAGCCCGAACATGCCGTAATAGCCGTCAGCCGCGCCGGCGCGATTGACAAAACCACCATCGCCATGCTGTTGACCGGCCACAAACTCCGCCATGGCACTCAGCGCCTCCGACGCGCAGAGCTCGCGGCCGCGACGCAGCGCCTGGTAGAGTTGTTGGGTGATGCTGTCCGGCTTGCTCATTCTCAGTCCTGTCACTGGGTTGGGCGCGGTGGCTAGGGCGACGACGCGGTGTCCGCCGGCGGTGCCGGCGTAGCGCCATGTATGGGCGGCGCCGGCAAGGTCGGCGGCGGCGGTGGCAGGAGCTTGCCGATCATGCGGAAGAGCAGGCTTTTTAGCGGCTGGCTGCTAACGCTTTCCAGCGCGGCGTAGGCTGCCTCGCGTTGCGCGTCAGCGAGTTCCCGCAACGCCCGCCGCGCAACGGCGAGCTCGACCTGCTTTTCGCGCGCGTACACGAACACTGCCGATGCCGGGTCGTCTTCTTGGTCGTCGATATCGTCCTGCAGCTGATAGGCGATGCCCATGGCCTCGGAGAGTTTATGGAAGCAGTCATGCAGGCCGTCCAGCCGTCCAGCGGCCAGCGCGCCCAAAGCCATGGCGACGCGGAACGCCGGCGCGGTCTTGAGCCGAAAAGTGTCCAGCACCATCTCCATGTTCTGAACGCCGTCGCGCCATTCGAGTTCCTGTGCCTGGCCAAGCGCCAGTTCGCAGTGGCCCTCGGCGGCAATGGCGGCGAGCTGCCCGCGCAATTTATCCGGCACGGGATCACTACAGAGGAGCCGGTAGCCCTCGCCCTGCAGGTAATCGCCGAGATTGATGGCCACCCCGACGCCCTGCCGGGCGTGCACCGTCGGCTCGCCGTAGCGGCTGTCGTCGTTGTCCTCAATGTCGTCATGCACCAGCGATGCCTTATGGAAGCATTCCACCGCCAGCGCGACCTGCTCCAGCCAGGGCGGCATCGCCGTGGTCTCGGCCAGCGCCAAGTAGGTCATGATGGTCAGCATGGGCCGGTAATGCTTACCGTTCTCGCACAGCGCCAGACGGGCTTCCTGCGCAAACACCCGCGCGCGATGACGGTTGAAAAGCATGGCGCGCTCAAGTCGCTCCGACGTGAACAGCGCCTGGACCTGCGCCTGGACCTCGTCATCACCCGGCAACTCCAGAACCTCCGCCTCGGCAATCGCCAAGGCCTCAGATAGCACCTCGTCATCAAAATCGGTATCTTTGCAGCCGTCGTGATTCAGTGGTATAGCAATGCCCGGCACGGCATTGCTGAGCATGGCTGGAAAAGCCCGCTCCAGCGATGCCAGACAGGACACGCCAATCACCGCCTGAATTTCGCCGCTGGCAACCCACTCGGCCACTCGCGACGACGACTCAGCTACCAGCGTCACCAGGCCCAGCGCATCCGCGCGCTCACGCAAACCGGCAATGCGGCAGCGCCTGCAATCGGCGCAAATCAGCCCGAGTTCGTCATAACTGCCCTCGCAACGTGTGGCGTGCCGCAAGCAAAATGGCAACAACAACAGGCGCTTCTGCACGGGAATGCGCCGGATGACATCGCGCCACAGGATGTTATTAAGGGAGATCATGCACCAGTGGCCGTAGACGCTGTCCACGCCCGTCGCGGCCAGACATTCCCCCACTAGCGCACGCAGGCGGCTCAGTGGCAGGGGCGGCAACAGCTTGCGCCCAGCCAGGAACTGCTCCAGGCACCCGCGCAGGTCCTGACGCAGGCCAGGGCTTTCAGGCACACGCTGTATCACCGCTATTGTGCTGTTGTTGCTGTTCACCCGTAGGCTCCAAATCCAAAGAAGTAGTATTTTTTGGCCAGACGATACGCCCAGGATTTTTCCGGCAACAGCGGTTCGGCGTGGTCGTGGCCGGGTAGCTGCGGCAACGACGACAATTCCGCCAGGGCGTCGCGGCAAGAACTGTCCTCGGCGTCCTGCTCCCGCATGAATGCCGCCAGACCCGCCGGGTCTTTCAATAGGATGCAGCCGCGCGTGCGCCCCGACACATACTCGCGTAAAGCCGGCAACAACCCCGGCTGCTGAAATAACGCTTCGAGGTTTCCGCCATGCTCATCGAGGCGCCCCGAGCAGAATTGCACTGGCGGGCAGAACTCAATCGCCCCGCCGGGGCTGATGTGGTGGGACAGCCCCGTCGCCGCCGGACACAACGCCCGCCCGAGGTGATCCCAGTACGCGTCGATGATCAGTATCTTCGCCGTCTGGCGCCGGTCGACGATAAAGCGCCGCAGCTCCACGATCTGCTCGACGCTGAGCGCGTTCTCGGGCTCGGGCATGCGCCCCGCCGGCCGGTAGATGTAGTACCAGATGTAATGCACGCCGCGCTCAACGAGGAACTCCAGATAGTCGTCGCTGACCAGCTCGGCAAAATTGCTGCGAGTGATGCTGGCGGCCACGCCCACGAAGAGCCCCGCCCGCACCGCCTCGTCCACGCCAGCCAGCGCCCTTGCGAAAACGTCGTCGCGCCCGCGTCGCCGCCGCGATTCATTTTCCAGGCCCTCAATGCTGATCAGCGGCGTGACATTGGCCATCGCGGCGAGTTTTGCCGCGACCTCGCGCGTCATGCCTACGCCATTGCTGAACAGCTGGAAATACGCCCACGGATGGGCCGCCA
The DNA here is from genome assembly GCA_028706165.1 of Lentisphaeria bacterium. Classification (GTDB taxonomy): domain Bacteria; phylum Verrucomicrobiota; class Lentisphaeria; order Oligosphaerales; family Oligosphaeraceae; genus Oligosphaera. The sequence goes on from JAQWBY010000233.1 coordinate 4,033, forward strand.
TGAACTCAAACAGGCCTTCGTACAACAATGGCTCGCCGCCGAGGATGCCGAAAAAATTCGATCCGTAACGACGGGCCGTATTTACCACACCATGGAGCTGTTCAACACTCAGAGACTGCACGGGCTTGGTCTGCTCCACCCAGCAGCCGCGGCACTGCAGATTGCAGCGGTTGGTCAGCGATATCATGGTGAAGGCCGGAAAAAATGGCCGGCCCTGCTTGCGCCGGCGCTCAAACGCCCGCACGGCCCGCGCGCCACCCAGAGCAAAATTGAACAGCAACCGTCGCTGCACTTTCCAAGTGCAACCACTGACAATGCGTGTCAATGCCCGTATTTTCATGATGGCTTGTCGTCCTTGAACAGGCGTTTCTTGACGGCATTGCGCGAACGCAGGGTGTCCATCAGCCCGCCAGGGCGAGATGCCGCCGCGGACTTCGCAGCGGCAACCGGCTCGGCGCCATTGATGGGCTCTTCCTGGATCTTCGGAAACATGATCGCCCGCGCCGGACACATCCGCGCACAGGCCGGACAGTTCGTCTTACAGGCGTCTGGCTGGGTGACATGCACGCCCCGCTCATCGCGGGTGTATACTCCAAACATGCAGAAATCAACGCACTTGCCACAATTCACACAACGGCCGTAGTCCAGCACGGGATACCACGCAATCCAAGCGTCGGCAGCGGCAGGAGGGGCGGCAGTAGCGGCAGGGGAAACATCGGGCAGCTCGCCCAGGCCCAGCGCGTCCGCAATGCTCTGCGGCGTGTCACAGCGCGCATTGAGCAGCTGCAACGGCGCGGCACAGCCGCAGCGCGCAAAGAGCCCGCGCACTGCCCGCGGATGACAGGCCACCACCGCGTCGGCCATCGCCAGACCCGCCAGCCGCGCCGAATCCTTGGCCGCACAGTGGCAGAGGTCGTCAAGAAGCTCAATGTCGTACCCCGCAGCCTGCGCCGCCGCCGCCAGCCGCGCCAGGTTTTCGGCCGGAACATGGCCGTACTCGCGGCAGGAACATACGATTATCTTGGCCATAAACGCGGGGCTCCCTTCGCGTTGCATCTCAATAAATCACAAAGGCGCGATACATCACGCCGCGACCAGCCATCAGACCGCTGCCGCAGTAGACAACACATCACCCAGCACTCAGTTTGCTGGCGCGGGACATCACGCAGCGGTTCGGCTTCAGACAGCTCCTGACTTGCAGTCGTTCCGGCTTCTTAAGAATATATCGCAATTAGCCCCGCCTGCACGCGAACAGCGGCCAGAGTAGCAGTGGCTTCCAGCCGCAGCTACTCTGGCCGCTGATTCATTCTGCACGCCGAGCCGCTGCTACCTTGAGACGGCAGCAACTCGGTAGCGCAAGGGGCTTCTGCCCCACCTCTGGCCGCGTCAGGCCTTGATCTTCACCTCGGCGTTTTTCTCGGCAGACTTATAGAGCGCGTTGATGATTTCCATGATGAGCACGCATTCGTCGGGTCGGGCGATGGGTTCTTTGTTCTTGCGGATGCACTCGGTGTAGTGCAGGCATTCGGCCATGCCCCAGCCGGTTTCGGGCTTGAGTTTCGGCTTGCTGTCCAGCGGCGTGCCATTGAAGTCTTGGAAGATAGTGACCTGTCCGCGCTCGATTTTGAGTCCGGCCTTGGTGCCATAGAGTTCGACGTAGCTGTATTCGCTGTCGATATTCGACGCCCAGCTGAATTCCAGGTCGAGGGTGCAGCCATTGTCATAGCGAACGAAGCCCACGGCAAGGTCCTCGACATCGTAGGTGCCGGTATAGCCGCTGGCCTTGGGATTGAACGCCTGCCCGTCGGCAAACTTGCTGTAGGTCTGACCGCTGACCGTGACCGGCTTCGGGAAGCCCATGATGTAGTTCGACACGTCAATGAAATGCACGCCGAGGTCGATCAGCGGCCCGCCGCCCGACTGCGCTTTGGTCGTGAACCAGCCGCCCTTGCCCGGGATGCCACGACGGCGTTTCCAGCCGCACTTGGCGTGATAGATCTCGCCGAGTGACCCGGCGTCTACAAACGCTTTGGCGAATTGCGCCCAGTTCGTGAAGCGGTTGTTGAGGCCAATCATGAGCTTCTTGCCCGATTTGTCCCGCGCAGCGACCATCGAGCGCACCAGCGCCGGCGTGAGTGACGCCGGCTTCTCGCAGTGGACATGGCAGCCGGCCTGCAGCGCCGCGATAGTCGCCGGCGCGTGCACGTGATTGGGCGTCGCCACGCTCACCAGGTCCAGCTTCTCCTCGCGCAGCATCTCGTTGTAGTCCGTGTAGGCCGCCTCCACGTTGAAACGGTCGGCCGCCTG
>JAQWBY010000234.1 GCA_028706165.1 Lentisphaeria bacterium
GGCAGTGTCATTCTTTGATGAGGATATGGAAAAAGGGCAGGTCGATGCCGGCCTGGATGAGCAGGCAGGCGCTGGTGACGGCGATGCCGGCGATAAGGACGCCGACGACGTTGGCGAGCATGAACTGCCTGGTGTTCATGCCGAGGGTGAAGGCGCCGGCGGCGCCGGTGTAGGCGCCCGTGAGGGGCAGCGGAATGCCGATGAAGAGCGCCAGGCCCCAGAAGCCGTATTTCTCGACCTGGGGTTTGAGTTTTTTGCGGGCGCGTTCCAGGTAGCGCACGATCAGCCGTTCGCAGATGGGCAGCCGGCGAAAGAGATTCAACATGGGATTGAGCAGGAAGAAGACACCCCAGCCAATGAGGATGTTCGCGATGACGCAGATGGTCGCCACTAGTGGCCAGGGCAAACCGGCAGATACCCATTCACCGCCGAAAATGCCCACCGGGATGGACGCGCGCAACTCCAGACCCGGAATCAGGGTCACGAGGAAGAGGATGACGATGGTTCTGAACATGGAAATGGGGGGCCTTTCGGGGTGTGGCGGACGGATCGTCTTTTTTGTTATCGCGGACGGATCGGACGGATCGGACGGATCGGATTTCTTGTTATCGCAGACGGATCGGACGGATCGGACGGATCGGATTTCTTGTTATCGCAGACGGATCGGACGGATCGGACGGATCGTCTTTCTTGTTATCGCGGACGGATCGGACGGGTCGTCTTTCTTGTTATCGCGGACGGATCGGACGGGTCGTCTTTCTTGTTATCGCGGACGGATCGGACGGATCGGACGGATCGGACCGATCAGGTTGCTGATCGGTCTGATCGGTCTGATCGGATTGGGGCGTGCACATTGGTCCGCCCCTACTTGGCCCAGCGGAGGAGTTGCGGCCAGGTCATGGTGAGGATGTCGTCGGGGATTGTATCAGGCAGGACATTGCCGGGGTTGAGCACGAGTACTGCCGGGAAATTGCCGGCGCGGGCGGCTTGCAGACCGATGCCGGAGTCTTCAAAGATCAGGCAGCGCGCGGGGTCGACGCCGAGGCGTTGTGCCGCGAGGAAGAACATTTGCGGGTTGGGTTTGCGTTCGCGGACGTCTTCGATGGTGACGATGGCGTCAAAGTTTTCCAGGAGGCCGATTTCCTGCAGGGCCTGGTGAACGAAGGGTCGTGGCGAATTGCTGGCCACGGCCAGGCGCTTGTGGCCGACGTAGCGGCGCACGAACTCGCGGGCGCCGGGAAAGGGCTCAGCCTTGAAAATCGCCATGGTGCACTCGGCTTTGCGGGCGGCGACTTGCTGCGGGGTGATGTGGCTGAAGCCCATGCGCGTGATGATTTTGGTGGCCAGGGCGACGCTGGTGTCGCCGATAAAATCTTTGGCGTCCTGGGCGGTCATATCGTAATTAGCCAGATCGCGCATTGCCTGGGCGAAGCCGCGCACGTGGTAGGGCTCGGAGGCCATCAGGGTGTTGTCGAGATCGAAGACGAAAGAGTCAAAGTCGGCTGGAGTTGCGGTGTAGAGGAGGGGGCGATCGGTGCCGGCTGCCATGGCGGGGAGTCCTTCAGAGAAAGAGGTTCTTGGAGGGCACGACTGGATCGTAGGTGTAGCTGCAGCCCAGGCGGCGGAGGCCGGCTTCGTCGCCGGGACTGGGGATGTGAGTGAGGTGCATGTCGCACTGGTGAAGGGCGTTGAGGCAGGCTAGGGCCCGCTGGGCATAGACATCGCGGCTGGCGCTGACCACCAGGGTGATCAGCGTTTCGCTGACGTCCAGACCAGCATGTCGCGTTGCCCCCAGGCCGTCCTTGAAACTGGCCACCGACTCGAGGATGTCTGGCAGCAGGAGGTGCTGGCTGTCGGGAATCGCCGCCAAGATTTTCACGGCGTTGATGATCATGCTGGATGCCGCGTGCATCAGCGAGGAATTCTTGCCGGTGACGATGGTGCCGTCATGGAGCTTCAGAGCGGCGCCGCAGAAGACGCCCAGGTTGCCTTTGCCTTTGGCGCGGCAGTCGATGGCGGCGCTGCGCGCAGCCATGACGACGTCACGCTCATTGGGATTGACATTGGCCTTGCGGATGATCTCTTCCACGCGCGACATGGTGACGTCGTCGGCGTGGCCGAGCTGGTGTTGGGCGTTGTACTGGAAGTAGCGGCGGGCGATTTCCGTGCGGGCGGCTTCGCAGACGTTGGCGTCGTCGATGATGCCGGCGGCGACGCAGTTGACGCCCATGTCGGTGGGTGACTGGTAGCCGCTGTCGGAGCCGGTGATGCGAGTAAGCATGGCGCGCAGCAGTGGGAATGCCTGCAGATCGCGGTTGTAATTGACGGCGACGCGGCCGTAGGCTTCAAAGTGGAAGGAGTCAATGGCGTTGGCGTCCTGCAGGTCGGCGGTCGCGGCCTCGTAGGCAATGTTCACCGGGTGATTCAGGGGCAGGTTCCATACTGGGAAAGTCTCAAATTTGGCGTAATGCGCGGTGCGGCCCAGTTCGTATTCGTGGTAAATCTGTGACAGACAGGTGCCCATCTTGCCGCTATTGGGACCGGGGCCAGTGACTACCACCAGCGGACGCGTCACCGGGATGTACGGATTCGCGCCAAAGCCGTCCTCGCTGACAATGAAATCAAAATTTTTGGGATAGTCGGTGATTTCGCGGTGTTGGAAGACCCTGATGCCGTGTTTTTCGAGGCGCTTCTGGAAGCTGATGGCTTCCGGCTGGCCATTGAAGCGGGTGATGACTACTGCTGTGACTTCGACTTGGCGGCTGCGCAGGTCATCAATCAGGCGCAGGGCGTCGTTGTCGTAGGTGATGCCCAGGTCGGCGCGGACCTTTTTGCGTTCGATGTCGCCGGCGTGGATGCAGACAATGATGTCGGCTTGATCGCTGAGTTCCTGCAGCAGGCGGATTTTGACATTGGGGTCGAAGCCGGGCAGAACTCGGGCCGCATGATAGTCGCCGATGAGTTTGCCACCGAATTCGAGGTAGAGGCGGCGGTTGCTGTCGCCGACGCGTTGGATGATGGCTTTTTTCTGTTCGGCGAGGTACTTGTCGTTGTCAAAGGCGGGCATACGGCGTCATCCTGGCAGAGAATAGCGGTGTGATGGGGAAAAAGAAAACCGGGGTGGGCAGGGGTGCCGACCCCGGAAACGGCATGGGCGTTAAGATAGTGTCAGATGGGGCGCTGGCAATGGTCCGGCGCGGTATTAGCCGGCGTAATAGAGGAAAAACATCAGGCCGCCGGCGAATGCGTAGACGGCGAGCCAGAGGTAGCCGGAGCTCAGGACGCGGTTGACCAGGGATTTGCTCAGGGCGTCATTTTCGCCCAGTGGTGAATCGACTTCGCGACCGATGACTTTCGGGAGCATCACCAGTACTCCGGCCACAAAGCCGGTGACCAGCGCCAGGAACACGAAGACGTTCGCGGGTTTGGGCAGGTGCTGCTCAAAGACCGAGCAGAGCACGAAGGCTACGAGGCTGAGCACGCTGATGGCCAGGCCGGCCAAGAAGCGCGCGCCGCGCAGGTCCAGCGCACCGGGGTACAGTGCTGCCATGAACTGGTTGATGCGGCGCTGTTGCTCGGTGCTGTTGCGGGTCATGGTGCTGACCAGGAAGAGGATGACAAAGCAGGCGGGGAAGATGACAAAGGAACGGTAGGCCGGCCCCATATGGAGACCCCAGGTGCAGACGGCATTGACCAGTGTACCGCCCACCAGGGTGGCGATCGCGGCCTGGTTGGTGATGTTGCGCCAGAACAGCGCCGCACAGACCACCACGAATATTGGCGGCTCGAAGAAGGTCATGATCTCGTAGTTGGCATTGATGATGCCGCCGAGTTTTTCGACGTTGAGGGCGAAGACCATGGCGATGAGTCCCACCAGCATGGTCACGCCGCGGCCGACCCAGGTGTAGTGCGTGCTGCTGCAGGCGGGCCGGGCCGGGCGGTAGATGTCGTTGGTGAATAGTGTTGCCGAGGCGTTGAGGACCGCTGCGATGGTCGAGTAGCTCGCGGCGATAAGCGCGGCGATGAAGATGCCGCCGAGGCCCGCCGGGATGATGTCCTTGAAGAGCATGGGGAGGATCTGGTCGCTATTGGCCAGGGCCTTGTCGCCGCTGTAGATGATGCGGCCGCACATGCCGGGGAGGATGTAGCAGAGGGTGAGCGGGCCGGTGAGGATGGCCGCCAGCGCGAGGCCTTTGCTGGCGTCTTTGATTGAGCGGCCGCCGAAGGTCCGCTGCAGGAGGTACTGGCTGGTGCACCAGAAGGGGAAGCCCGTCAGGGTGAACATAATCAGGTCTTGCCAGTTGATGCCGTTCGTCCCGGCCTTCCAGAAAGTGAACAGCTCTGGTGGTGTTTGCGCGATGAAGGACTCGACGCCGCCGACTTGGCGCATCGCCAGAGGCAGGAGGATGACGCCGCCGATGACCATTAGGAAGGTCTGGATGATGTCCGTGTAGGCGGCGCCGAGGAGGCCCGCCGTACTGCTGTAGATGACGACGACGGGCCCGACCGTCCAGATGAGTCTTTGCACCGGCCAGTCTAACACCGTGCTCAGGCAGAGGCAGAGGGCGTAGAGGTTGTTGCCGGTGAAAAACGCATAGTAGAACAGCCACAGAATCACTGGCAGTAGCCGCACGACGCGGTTGTAGCGCGTCTCCAGGATATCGGGGACGGTGGTGATGTGGAGGCGCCGCAGTCGCGGCACGAATAGCGCGGCGCTGAAAGCGGCGAGCATGTTGCCGGTCCAGGCAATCATCAGCACTGGCACGCCGCTGTTGTAAGCGACGCCGGCTGGGCCGACCAGATAGATCGCCGCCACATTGGTGCCGATCACCGACCCGGCAACCACCCAGTGGTTGAACGCGCGGCCGCCGACAAAATAGTCGTCGGCCTTCTTGACATAGATGCTCATGAAAAGACCGAAGACAACGATCGCGACCAAATACGCGATGATCACCACCAGATTCAAGTCCATGTGCCGAGACCTTTCCTTCGTAATTGGTCAGCCATTGCTATTGGATGCACGACATGCTTCTCGTTGGCGCGGTGGGACGCGACGTACCTCGCCAATGTGGCGCCCTCCGGGCGCAATTATAAGTTTGTGTCACACCCCTGGTTGCGGCGCCCTCCGGGCGCCTCACCAGGGGTTATGCATGGTTCGGCCCTCCGGGCCGAACTTGGCCGATCAGACGACGTACTTTGTCCGATTCGGGCCGAAAACCACCATCATTCAATATCCATGTTTTTGCGCTGTAGGTGCTTAGCCATGCTTATCCCGGCTTTAGCCTGGGGGCGCAGCCTGCCAACAGAAAGTGCCTGATAGAGGCAGCACAGTTTTGGTTATCAATGACTCCTATGAAACCCGCTGCCGCAATGGTCGGCGGAAACCAAGGCCGGATGGCTGGGAGGTGGTTGGCCGTGGGTTTCCTGCAAATTGTCCCCGGTGTTTTCCCCACCGGGGTGGTTACTAACCGATTACTTTCCTTCCGCGTTTGTTTGCCCGGTGTCTTGCCGTTTGGCTCGCATACTTTACATTATGCGCCTGCACTTGCCAGCACCAGCGCGAGCTGAAAATATGCCTGGCGAGACCCATCCTGGCGGTCGCAGTCTCCCGCCTCAACAAAACAAGGACATGATCATGAATGAATGTTTATGGCTTGCCATGGCCGTACTTGATTTCGGCCTGGTGCTGCTGATTTACCGCCTCTATGGGCGCCTTGGCTTGCTGTTGTGGGTGCCCATCGGCACCATCCTGGCGAACATCCAGGTGCTGAAAGTCGTGGAGCTCTTCGGCATGACCGCCACGCTGGGCAATATCGCCTACGGCAGCATTTTTCTGGCGACGGACATCCTCTCGGAAAATCACGGCAAACGCGACGCCAGGACTGCCGTCGGCATCGGCTTCATCAGCATGTTGGCGATGTTGGCCATCATGACGCTCGCCGTGCACTTTGTGCCCACCGAGGACGATTTTGCCCACGAGCATCTCAAGGCACTCTTCGGCTTCATGCCCCGCGTGGTGGCCGGGTCGCTGCTGGCATACGTGGCCAGCCAGTACCACGATATCTGGAGCTATCACGTCTGGCGGCGGCTCCTCCCCGCGACGCGCTATCTGTGGGTGCGCAACAACCTCTCGACGCTGGTCAGCCAGGCCATTGACACACTGATCTTTACGACCGTGGCCTTCGCCGGGGTATTCGACGCCGGCGTGTTCTGGTCTATCGCAATTACCACGTACCTGCTCAAGGCCATCGTTGCAATTATCGACACGCCATGCCTGTA
>JAQWBY010000235.1 GCA_028706165.1 Lentisphaeria bacterium
GATTGAAAGGATAGGCACCGGAGGGAATCTCCCGGAAGGGCCGTGCATTATCCCAACTCGACGCATTGTCGCGAGACGTGCGAGCTTCCGGCTTGTGCCAGTAGCGCCGCATGGCATCCCGCGTCTGACGTTTGAGCAGCACTCCGGGAATCGACGCCAGCAGCCTCATGTCCACGCCACGTTCGCGCCATTCCTCCTCCACCGTACTGCGGCCATGCAGCAACTTGCGGTAGAAGGGGAATTCGTTGGGCGCCGGCCAGGCCTCTTGCAACAACGGTATAAGCACCTGCGCGTCCGGATTCGTCCGCCGCGCCAACGCCGCAATTTGCCGCACATAGTCGGCTATCTTCTGACAGCGCCAGCCCAGCCACGCCTCGCGGTGCTCGCTCAACAGAAAGCGGTAGCGTTTGTAGAAGCGCTCTGGATCATGGTCGGCTCCCGGCACGACAATACCCGTGTCTTGCGTGAATTGCTGGAGTGTCGCGTCACCATAGCCATGGCGGGCGCTGATGAAACAGAAGGGTATCTGCCGGTGCGGCCAGAAGCACAGCTGAATGCCGGCGTAGGACGAACGCGTCTCGCAACGCGCCACGATGCCCTCGATAATCTCCAGCGTCTGTTGCTGCACCCGTGGATGCAGGGGATTGAGCGTGCTGTCGCCACGACTATAGCGCGGTATCACGCCGTCATAAGGAACCTGGAAATAGGTATCCTGCCCCGCCGCAATCGCCAACGGGTCGTCGCAGTTCTCGGCGACCAGCGTTGGCGTCGAATGAAAATTGAGCGCGGGATAGCAAGTCAAACCGGCGCCGGCAAAGCGGTCCATCAGCAGTTCCAGCCAGCCTTCGGGATGCTGCTCCAGGCGATTGCCCAGGCCCGTCGTTTTTGGGTGCCGGCACATCGGCCCGAAGTAAAAGGTCGCTGGATACACCAAAGTGTCCATGCCGGCAAAGCCCATGTAGGCAATCAGCCGATCAGTAAGGTTTTCAAAACGCGCGAGCGTGAACTCGGGCACGCGGTCAAAGCCGAAATTGCTGGCCAAGGACGCGTCCTCCCACTCAATGGCCATCATCCGCCCGGGCTCGCCTGCCGGCTCGTTCACCCGCAAGGCCGGCACACCGGTATTGCCGCCGACAATGCGCTCGACGGTGATGTCCAGCACGGCCGCCGGCTGATCCGCCCACCAGCTACAGAACATCAACGCATTGCGTTCCTCCATCGGCCACCACAGATACCGCGCCGTCTGCACCTGCTGCGTGTTGGGAAATTCGTTGCCCACGGACCAGCCTGCCTGCAGCGTGAAGCCCGTCTTCTTCTTCTCGTTGCGCACCTGCACAAAGACGCAGCGCGCGCGGTCATCGGGATAGCGCACCGTCACCAGATGTGGCTCCTGCACAGCCTTGACGTTGATCGTGTACACCAGCCGCGACCACTTCTCGAACGCCGCCTCGCGGTAGCGCCCCAGTGGACTGTCAACCAGCCGTGACTCGCCACGCGCCAAAAAGCGCTCCGGCGGCAACTCCTGACTGCAGTCGATGTAATCCACCAACTCCAACTGCGGTTGCGGTTCCGGCGCGATCACCCGCGCAGGCGCTGGCGTCGGCAAATACAGCGGCAGGCGATTGTCGAAACGCGCGTCGTCGTTGCTGCGAATGCTCAGGCTGTATTCGCCAGGCACCGGCGGCGTGAAGTCGATGGCAAAGGCCGTCTCGGCGCCGTGCGACATGGCCGGAGCGTCGTGGGCGCCTTGGCGCAAGACTGTCCCGGCGGCATCCCGCAGCTCCCAGGTCAGCCGTTCGGCAGCGAGGTCCTTCCCGCCCATGTTGGTCACCGTCGCCTGCAAACGATTGCTGCCGGGCGTCAGCACCTGTGGCAACACCAGCACATGCAGGGGCCAGTAGGCTTTCACCGTCGCGGCAATCTCTTCCGCCGACAGCACCCGGTTGTAGATTCTAAATTCGTCAATGGCAATGTCCGACTGCCGACTCTCCCCAAGGCAGCCAATGAACATCTCAGCGGGGCTCTCCGGCTCGAATGGCAAGCGCATGGGCATGCCGCCGTACGTCTCGCCGCCCTGCGGCAGAAACTGCCCGTCCATATACAGCGACGTGACGTTCTGGCAGTCCCAGGTCACCGCCACGTGATGCCAAGTGCCCGCGCGCCAACTGCCATAAATTCCACTCGATAATTTCTGGCCACTCTGCTCAACCACCAGTACATCGGCAAACCCCAAACGCACATTGATGCCGCCGCCGCGCTGCAAAAACATCCCAAAGAGCTGCCGCGCGCTCCAGGTGCTGCGCAACTCCTCCAGACGCTCCGCCGACAACACCGGCCGTTGTAACCAGAAACTCAGCGTGCCTTTGCTCAGGTCGAGATTGCCCGCCGTGTCGTAGGATAGCACCCCACCAGCCGGCACTTTCACCGCCTGGCCACCTAGCCCCGGCACCAGCTCATAGCCATTGGCCCGCAACGGCGCACGCGCACCGGCGGCAGACGTCGCCTCAACACCGTCATCGAAGGTCGCGTGGAAAATCACCCCACGATCCATGGCGTCCTGCGCCAGACAGCAAGCCATAACCGTCATCAGCACACACATCAAAAGCCGTTCTCGCATCGTCGTTTCTCCTTTTCGCTTTCGTCACCCGGGGGGAACAACAAGGTGCCGCCGGCATCTGCAACAACATCCAAACCGCACCGAATACAATACACCGCTGACAATACAGCCGGCTGCCGCCCCATGCAAGGCACAAAGACCCTTTGGGAAACCATCACACGCCCCTTTCCCGACCGTGGTGCGGGCGTCTCGCCCGCACCGTCGCCTGAGGTCAGCTGGCGCCCCCTCACACGCGTATTCCCACCGGCAACCGGGCGATTTGTCAGCGGCGCCGACCGGCAATACATTCCCCGACGACTTTTCCCGCCTTGATCCACACCCTACCCAACATACCAACAGGCCCCCACCATGAAACACCGTCCCTATTTACGCCTCCTTGCCGCCGTCACCGCGTCCGCCTGCGCCATGCTGCTGGCCTCCTGCGCAAGCACATCAGGCCAGCGCTTTGCGAGCGTGCCCTTCCCCGATGGCACGCCACGACCACTCATCATCGCCGAACACCGGCATATCATCCTCGACGGCGATCTGGCCGACTGGGAAGACGTGCCTTTCATCGACGTCACGCCACAAACAGGCGTCTTCGATGGCGAATCCCAATCCACCAACTGCCCAAAAGACCTCAGCTATCGCTTCGCGCTCTGTCATGACAATGACGCGCTCTACGTCGCCGTACGCGTCGTTGACGACGTTCTCCAACTCGACGACACCAGCGCCGGCGAAACCCACGCCACGGCCTGGATGGACGACGCCATCGAGGTCTTCATCGACGGCAATCTTAATCGCGCGCCCCACGCCCGCAGCGCCAACCGCGCCGAATATCCCAGCGGCGGCGAATTCTCCCTGGTCGCCAATGGCGCCGCCACCAGCAACTGCACCGGCTGGCCCGACAGCTTCGGCAAGCCCGATTACTGGCAGGGCGCCACGGCCATTCACCCACAGGCCGATGGCTCGGTGGTCCTCACCTACGAGTACCGCCTGACCTGGCGCGTGATGGGCGGCATACCCGGCCCCGGCAGCCGTATCGGCTTCACCATTGGCGTCCAGGACGACGACGACGGCGGCAATCGCGACCATGCACTCTACTGGCAGGGCATCTCGCCCAGCTGCTGGAAAGACGAAAACGGCTGGGGCGAGGTCTACATCAAGCCCACACAATAAGCAAACGCCGCGAAACCATTCGTAGCTACGCATGGTTTCGCGGCGTTCCCCAGCATTCCTGTCGCCACGTTATTCGGCGGCTTTGACGACGAAACGCCGGCTGTCCCGGAACTGCTCCTGGCCGCCTTTGCGCGACACCAGCATCAGCTCAAGATCGCCGGCACGTGGCGGCGTGAAACTGATGGGTACTTCCGTGTGAAAGCCTAATTCTATGCGCAGGGGCAGCTCCCCACCGGCGATCTTCTCGCCCGCCAGCAACGCCGACCACTCCACCGTCACCTGCTCGTCGTTAAAACAGTCGTTGTACACAATCAGTGTCCGAACTTCCTCAGCGCCAACCGCCAGCTCCGGCGGCGCAGGATAGGCGCCCAACTCGTCATAGGCTTTGTCATAGACCGCCACCGGCGCAAATGACTTCACAATGATGTCCCACGCCGCAGCAAATTTCTCCGCCGGGCCCTCTTCACGCAGACCGCCGGTGTAGTTGGGATTGTAGGGCCGGATGTCGAACCAGTCGGCGTAGCGGTAGCCACGCGTCTGCAGCCCCATGCAGGCATACAACTCTGCGGAGCGAGCACGCAACCTGTCATTGGCCGGGAAGAGGAATTCGCCGATGCCCATGGGCACCTCCTGCTTGTACTCGGCCACCCAGTAGATGTCGTCACGCAAGTCGTTGCCATAGCCCGACGCCTTGCCGCCGTGATCCTCCAGATCGGCAATGGTGCGCACGTAGTGCTTATTGCAGGCCAACACCACGCCGTAGGCCGAGCCGTCGCCGTCGAAGATCACCGGCCGGGTGCCGTCATGGCTGTCAATCACCCGGGCAAATTCGGCCAACTGCGCGGGCGACAGCTGTTTGCAATTGAGCGCCTCGTTGCACGCCGACCAGATCAGCACTGACGGATGATTGCGGTCCCGGCGCACCCAGCGCGCCAAGTGCTCGCGGCACTCGGGCAACCAGCGGGGATGCGAGGGCAGTATCATCCCCCAGCTCGCATAAATACCGCTTTCGTCAATCACCATCATGCCCAGTTCATCGCAGACGTCATAGACGTGCGGCGGCGCCGGCACGGCGTGGAAACGCAAGACGTTGTAATTCGCGGCCAAGGCCCGTTTGACGTGCGCCGTGAAATCCTCACGCGTGGCCAGCGGTGGCCGTGGATGATGGTAGCTCGGGCTCTCGCCACGCAAATTGCAGCGGATGCCATTGAGATAGAAATGAATGCCCTCGAACCAGACTTCGCGGAAGCCAAAGCGCGTATCAGTCCAATGCAGGCGCTGGCCCTCGGGGCTGCGGATGATGCTGCGCAGCTGGTAGAGTTGCGGCTGATTGGGCTGCCAGTACACCGCGTCCGTCCACGGCACCGTGATTTCAGCACGGGTAAGCATGAGGCCAGGCATAACCAGCTCCTGCTCCGGCAGCACCAGCACTTTTTCAACACCGTCATTGGGCCGGACATAGCCGCCGAGAACGACCGTCGCGTCCTCCCGGCGCGAATTGAACAGCTCATAAATAACCGTCAGACGCTGCTCGCGAACCGATGTTTGCACACGAACATCGGCAATGTGCAGCTGCGGCCGCGATCTCAGACTCACATTCTGAAATAGCCCCTTGCGCGAGTTCGAGCCAATGCCGCGCGGCACCCAGTGCTTGATTTTGCGCCAGTCCTTGCTGGGCTTCGGTACGCCAAAATGCGTGTCGTCCTTGATCAGCACTTCCAGTCTGTTGCCTGCGGACGGCACCGTCACCAACCCGGTGATATCGAATGCCGCCGGCAGCGGCCCGACCAGCTGCGAGCCAGCACTGCGGCCATTCACACGCACGTCGCAGTAATCGCCGACGGCGTCGAAATGAACCAGCACGCGCTGGCCCGCGAAACTCGCCGGGACGTCGAAGCTACGCCGATACGTGCCGGCATGAACACCACCCATGCCCTTGACCTTCTCCAGAACCATGGGCACCGGCACCTCTTCCGCAGGCGCTTCGCCATCGGGATCGAATTCCCAGGTGCCATTGAGCGTCAGCTCAAAAGCCTCACCCGGCGACGACTCCTGGCGCAACCTTGCTATAATGGCCTCCTGACGCTCGGGAGAATTGCCCGCCACCAGCCCTGTCGCCGCCAATGCCCGCCAGCCGGCCAGATCACCTTGCAGTGTAATGCCCTTCACTGGCGACTCCGGGTAGGGATTGCTCCACATGGTCAGCCACGCAGCGCGGCCATCGGGCCCGGGCGTCAACAACCCATCCGGCAAATCGCGCGGGTCGTCACCGGGGGCGCTTACCTGTTCTTCCCAGCAGATGGGTACAGTCTCCGCCTCGCGGTCAGTGTACTGCACGGTCATCGCGCCCACGCGGGTGCCCCGTTCAAGAACTTTATCTGCCGGGCCTTCAGCGCGATGCCAAAGCGCGATGGTCGACAGCCGCGCCGGCGTGATGTCTACTGGCGCCCCCAGCCGGAATGGCA
>JAQWBY010000236.1 GCA_028706165.1 Lentisphaeria bacterium
TTGGGCGGCCTTTTCGCGTTCAGCGGCCTGTTGTTTACGGACATTGCGGTAGTGGCAGCCGCCGGCGCAGAGGAGGATGATGAGGATGGCGATCAGGGTATTGCGCAGCCAGAAGCTGCGGGGCGTGCCTTCGGCGTCCTTGGGGAAGATACCGAAGTTACTGAACTGATTGCGCAGTTTGGAGTCCAGGCGCATGCGCAGGTTGATGGCCCAGCCGCAGCCTTCGAGGATGGAGCTGAGGTCCTGGCGGTTCAGTTTGATGACGGCGATGAGGATCACCGGCAGCATCAGCGCCAGAATGGCGCAGAGCACGCCAATCCAGATTTGCAGGCCGGTCATGCCGGACACTGTTTTGGTGATGAAGGCCAGTGCCGACCCCAAGGCAGCGAAGGCAACGCTGGCGCCAATGAGCATCGTACCGCCGGGCATCTTGCTGTCGCCTTTGGGCGGCGTCGCCGCCGGTGCGGGGGCGGGCGCGGCGCCAGGGGTGAGCGCCTTGTTGAAGCTGCCTTGGAGATTTTTTTCCGCAGCGCCTGACAAGCCTTCGATCTTGCCTTCAATCAGTCCCCACAGACGACTAAAGGGCGCGTACATTGCTTCGCGGATACAGACGGGGTTTTCGACCACCTGGAGGACCTTGGCGTCGTAGTCTTTTTTGTTGATATCGTAGAAGACGCCGCGTTTGCCGGCAACGAGATTGCCCTTGCTGCCGGAGGTGACGGGGACGACCACGATCATCTTGTCGGTCGGGCTCTTCTCGACTTCAACGTAGAGAGTAAACATTTGGCTGCTCTTGGCCAGCAGTTGGTGGTTGGCGATGGTGTCGATCTTCAAGGCGACATTGAACCAGCGACCATCAATGACCAGCGACCCGCATTCAAAGAGCGCGTGGCTGTTTTCAGCGTAGAGATCGCGGAAGCAGACGAAGTTGTTGACGAAACGGATGAGGTAGCTGCGATAGAGCAGGAGTTTCTCGACTTCCTTGGCGGCGCGGACGGTTTCGGCCACGGCCTTGTCCATCAGCAGGAGTTTACGGACTTCCGCGATGAGGGCGTCGTTCGCGAGGTAGGCGCGGAGCTTGTCCGCAGGAATTTTCTCGACGATGCCGCCTTTTTTGGCGGCGAGGTAGGCATTGAAAGGCGCGAAGAGGTCTTTGATTTTCTGCCAGTCGGCGGGAGTGAGGGCCGTGGTCTGGTCGCCGAGAAGCGGCTTGATGATCTTGTTGACGACGTCTTGCCACCAGCCTTGGTAGAGCGGGTTGATCTTGGTTATATCGAGGGGCAGCAGCGATTCGGCGTTGGGTGGCGCGAAGGGCAGTGCCTGGAGGTAGGCGTTGACCTCGTCTTGATTGGCCGGGTCAAAGGCGGCAACCTTGACGTCGGGGGCCATGGCCTTGGTCTGCAGGCGGCCGTCAAAAGCCAGCAGGCGGCTGAGTTCGAAGACCTTGTCGATCTTGGCGCTGTGAGTCTGCAGCAGGGCGCTGAGGGCGGGCGTGTCGGCGCCGCAGGTCATGATGGCCGTGGTATCGCAGCCGGCGGGAATCTCGCCTTGGGCGAGCCATTCGAGGAAGGGCGGGATGGCCGCCAGGAAGTCGTTGAGTTCTTTCTCGCTGGCGCCCATGGAGCCGTCGATGTCTTTGGTGCCGCCGGTGGCGGCGACGATATCGGCGAGGATTTCCTTGACCGCGGCGTTCTCCCCGGCGGATTTGGCGGTGAGGACGCCGTCGCCATTGAGGGCGCGGGCCTGAACAGTACTGAGGAACGAGCGGATTTGTGCCAGGGAGATGGTGCTGGCGTCGCTGCTGGCCAGTTCTTTGTGAATGTACTTGGCTGATGCGGTGAGGGCCTTGCCGCTGTCATCACCGGCGTTGATGTCGGCCAAAGCGAGCTTGCCGTCGAAGTCGCTGGTGATTTTGCTCTTGTCGGGGAGTTGTTTGAGCAGCCAGGTGATGGCGGCCTTGATGTCTTCGCAGGTGACGCGGCCCTTGGCGCCCTGGTCCAGGGCGGTGATGAGTTGCGGGTCGCAGTGGAAGACATGGGACGGGGCGCTGGTGGCGCCCCAGAGGGCTTCGTCAAGTTGGAGGACTTCGGACAGGTCTTGGCCATTTTCAATGACCATCTGGTACGATTTGCCGTAGCGTGCGAACTTCATGGTTGGACTCTCCCCTCTGCAAATGTTTTTGTGTTTTTATAATACACCGTGTTTTTGCCCGGTTAATCAATCCAGTTTGACGGTCGTGTTGTATTGGGGCACGACGCTGTTCCAGCCGAAATCGTCTTTGAGCAGCTTGGCGAAGGTTTTGGACGCGTTGACTTCGCCGTGAGTCACGAAGACTTTGCGGGGTTTATTGCTGAGGGTTTTCAGCCAGCGGCAGAGTTCCTGCTGGTCGGCATGGGCGGAGAAGCCGGTGATCTTGGTGATACGGGCTTTGACGTCGTATTCTTCGCCGAGGATGCGGACCTTCGGGGCGCCATCAAGGATGATGCGGCCGAGGGTGCCTTCGGCTTGATAGCCCACAAAGAGCACGGTGCTTTCGGGCCGGGAGATATTATGGCCGAGGTGGTGTTTGATACGGCCGCCGGTGCACATGCCCGAGCCGGCGATGACGATGGCCGAGCCGCGGATGTGGTTGATGGATTTGGACTCGGCTACCGAGCGGACCATGGTGACGCCGGGCATACGGAAGGAACGCATCAGCTTGGTGGTGTCGGTATCAAAGAGGTACGGGTGACGCTTGAAGACTTCGGTGACTTTGATCGCCATGGGGCTGTCCACGAAGATGCGCAGGTGCGGGATGCGGTTGGCTTTGAGCAGCTGGGCCAGATAGTAGATCAGTTCTTGGGTGCGTTCGACGGCGAAGCTGGGAATGATGATGTTGCCGCCGCGTTGGTCGGTGTCATTGATGACCTCGGCGAGTTCTTCCGGGATGTCCGCCTGTTCGCCGTGGCGGCGGTCGCCGTAGGTTGATTCGCAGACGACGTAGTCGGCGGGTCCGAGGGCCTCCGGGTCGCGCAGGATGGGCATATCCCAGCGGCCGACGTCGCCGGAAAAGATGACGCTGCGGCTTTCCTGGCCCTGGGTGACGGTGAAGCGCACGCAAGCGGCGCCGAGGATGTGGCCGACTTCGAGGAATTCGGCCTGGATGCCCTCGTCGAGATCAATGGGCTTGTTGAAATCCCATGGCACGAGTTTGGGGAAGACGGCTTCGGCGTCTTCGACGGTGTAGAGCGGCACATCGGGAAAGGGGCCTTGGCGGCCTTCGCGCAGATGGCGTTTGCGTTTGAATTCGGCGTCTTCCTCGTTGATCTTGGCGCAGTCAAGCATGATGATCTTAGCGATATCGACGCTGGCGCGGGTGGCGTAGATGCTGCCGGTGAAGCCGGCTTTGACCAGTCGCGGGAGCAGTCCACAGTGGTCAAGATGGGCGTGGGTGAGGACGACTGCATCGACCTTTGCCGGCGGGAAGGGGAAGTCCTGCCAGTTCCGCTCTTTCAGTGATCGTTCCTGGTAGAGACCGCAGTCGATCATGATGTTTTTATTGTTTGCCCGCAGCAGATAACGCGAGCCGGTGACATTTTGCGTGGCGCCATAAAAACTGATGGCAAATTCCATGATGAAGAACTCCTTCAACGGTTATGGTTGGCAGACTTCACGGTTGGGGAGCGCCGAGCAGGCCCTCGTGGAACCACACGGGCTCGTAACCGTGGTCGGTGAGAAAACGCAGAGCGCAGTCCAGGCGTTCAGCGTGATCAGGAACGAAATGGTGGTAGAAGGGCCAGAAGTACTGCTCGTGGGTCAACAGGTCGATGACTTCCGAGCGGGATCCGGCGGCGATGGCGGCCGACAGGCAAGGAAGAATGTCGGCTAGTGGTGTGCTGTTGAGGACCAGGTCGATTTGGCTGAGCATGATGCCGCTGGCGAATTCCATGAGGCGGCCGCGGCTTTCGACCTGGGCACAGCGCCAGTCGTCTAAGCCGTAGCTGACTGCGTAGTGCTGCTCCTGGCGGCGGAAGTAGCCGCTGAGGGCTGTCGTGCCGCGCTTGGCTAAAGCGGGCAGGACTGACGGGAGCAGCTCGCCCCAATGCACGATGGTTGGCGGGCACCAGCTGGCCGGGCCGGCGAAGCGCACAATTTCGTCGTGGATGAGATCGATGTCGGCCAGGACTTTTTCCGCGCGGGCGTATTGGTAGGGGCGATCGGGGAATTCCGCGTAGGCGTGCCACGTCATGCGCAGCCAGGGGCTGGCGGCTGCGAATTGCGCGCGCCAGCGGTCGGACATCATCTTCAGGGTGAAGTCTTTTTCCGGGCTTTCGTAGAAGAGATTGAGGCTGAAGCGGGTGCCGTAGTTGTCATGCAGGCGTTTGAGGATGGCCAGATAGTGGTTGCTGAAGATGTCCGCAGGCTGTTGCCGGCAGAGCTCGCGCAGGAAAAAACAGTTGTCGTCAATGGCGAAGCGGTAGCGCTTTTGCGTTGACTGGTCCCAGATGACGCTGATGCGCTGTTCGCTCTGGCCTTGGTGGCCGCTGGCGGTGGCGACAATGTCGTTGCAGCGCTGGCGTAGTGGTATCTGCGCCGTAAAGCCATCGCCTTGGCGTTGCGCGGCGACGCCGTTTACTGTCACGTTGCATGCTAAGGGCGCCGTGCCCCGGACGGTGATAAGCAACGCGTCGCCAGCGGCAACGCCGTCGCGATGGTTAAGCAACGCGCCATGTACCGGCTCATGTATGTTCAGCATAGACACCTGGGTGATTGAGGTGAACAATAATGTTGTTAGCTGGCCAAATATACACCGGAAACTAGGAATAAAACGCAGGTGGGGAAAAATCTGCCTGGGTCTGGTCGTCTGTCTTCTGTCGCGGACCGATCGGACCGATCGGACCGATCGGACCGATCAATCGTCGGATCAGTCGGATCAGTCGAATCAGTCGGATCAGTCGGATCGGTCTGATCCGTCTGATCATCTTTGGTCACGGCACTTCGCCGGCGATGGCGAAGCGTCGGATAGCTTCGGCGAGGCCGTCGTGTTCGTTATCGGCGACTTGGGTGAGGGCGGCATTGCGGGCGTTGTCGGTGGCGTTGCCCATCGCGACGCCGAGGCCGACACCGGCGAGGAGCTCCGCGTCGTTGTCGCCATCACCGATGGCCATGGCGTCGGCGAGCGAGCAGCCGAGGTAATCGCAGGCGATTTTGGCGGCGATGATTTTGGATGCCTGGGGGTTGGAGACATTGAGGATGCCGCGTTCTGAGAAGGCGGCGATAATGTCGATGCCGGCGCGTTTGGCTTCTTGGGCGAGGTGATCGCGAAAGACGACGAGTTCATCGGCGCGGGTGTCGGCGAGGAAAATAAGTTTATCGACGACGAGTTCGGGGCAGCGCAGTTCTGCCTCTGGCCTGGTCTTGACCCATTCGTTATTGCGTTCGATGAGCCACGCGGCCTGTGGCTGGGTATGGCAGAGCACGTGGTCGGCCGAGAAGAGCACGGGTTCGAAACCGGCCTGCAAGCCCTGGTCCATGAGCCAGTTGACGAGTTCGGGGCTGAGGCGCTGATGGGACAGATGCCGCCGCCCCGCCGGCAGGATGACTTCGGCGCCATTGTTGACGACTTGCGGCGCGCTCAGGCCGAGGTCGTCAATCCAGCCGGCGATGGCGCTGTACATGCGGCCGCTGGCAAAGAGGAAGGGAATACCCGCAGCCAGGGCATCGCGTACCGCGTCAATGACGGGCTGCTGCAGCTGTTTTTGATTGTTGAGGAAGGTGCCATCAATATCGGAGATGATCACGCGGCAATGACCGCTGTAGGCAAGGGCGCGGCCCTTGGAGGAAGAAAGTGACATGAAGGGGCCTTTTCTGTGCTTGAGCTGGTAGCCGCCAGCGTTTGGCGGTTTATCTTGATGAGGTTGTGGTAGAACTGGGTAAGAGGGGAGTGTTTCCGGAAACAGCGTGCGGGACAATGTAATGCGGATCGAAGACATCGACAAGAATTTTGCGAGTGAGTCCATTGACGGCGTCGATCTGTTTTTTCTGGATGCGTTTACGGCGCCGATGGAGCTCGGAGGTTTTCCATTTTGGGCACAAGACCATGTGTACTGCCGCTTGCCGGTGGCGTCGCTGCCGCAGCAGAGTGCTGGCGTGCGTGGACTGTCCCGGCATTGTTCGGGTGGGCATGTGCGTTTTCGCACGGACTCATCAGCGCTGGCGGTGCGTGTCGAGCTCA
>JAQWBY010000237.1 GCA_028706165.1 Lentisphaeria bacterium
CCGTCGATTGCCATCGATTGCCGTCGATTGCCGTCGATTGCCATCGATTGCCGTCGATTGCCGTCGATTGCCGTCGATTGCCGTCGATTGCCGTCGAGTGCGGTCGAGTGCCATCGAATGCCGTCGCTTGCCGTCGAGTGCGGTCTGTGCCCATCACCGCCCGAGTTGGGTATGACCAAGGCGGAAGGTTGCTCACTGCGGCGAGAAAGCGGGCATCCCAGCGACAAGATCAGGTCGTTGGAACTCACAACGAAGAACAGCCAAATCACAGAGGACAAGACAGCTGAAATCATCCTGATCCACAATTTGCTGTCATTCGGTGATTTTTTGCTTGTCAAGGGGGGATTTTTTGGCTATTTTTCCTGCGGTTTCTGAAATCAGCCCACCCACCCTAGGGGGCCCCCACCTATATGGTCGCGCGAGAGAGACTGACTTCGCTTGAGTTGGGGACTACACAGTATCAATGAGCGATATAGCAACGCCACCACGCAGACAACGCCACCACGCAGACAACGCCACCACGCAGACAACGCCACCACGCAGCCATCGCCAATACATTCCCCGCAGCCCAAGCCCCGTCGGTATGACGCGCCGACCGCGCAGCCATCAGCAAAGGACTCTTTCATGCCACTACAACACAAGACGCTAGCCGAACACCGTACTTACCTGCATGAAATCGTCAGGCTCAAATTATTTTTTCTGCACCTGTGGCTGGAACAACACCCGGCGGAATCCTTTTCGGACGTCATCCGCAAACGCGTCGATATCTACCGCAAAACCATTGCCAACCCGGAGGGGCTCACCCCCGCTAAGACGCACTACGATGAAGAGCCTTGGTTGAGTATGGAAAAAGAGGCCTACGCCATCTACTGCCAATGCGGCGCAGACCGCAACCGTTTTGAACGCAATGCCTTTGAGGTCTTCCGTGATTCCATTGACGCCCGCTGCGAACGGGACTATGCCGATCCCAGCGTCCTGGCCCGCTACCAATGCGGCAGCCTGCGCTATGACGAAAGCGTTTCCCCGGACGGCTGCATCAAATTCCACATCGCCAACGCAGTCGCCCCATGCTCTATTTTCGACGACCCGAAGTACCTGCCAGGCTGTTTTCAAAGGCTGCTCGACATCGTCGAAAAAGTATATGGCGCCACCCACATCGGCACCCACTCCTGGCTGAATGCCAACCCCAAATGGCTGGCGCTCTTCCCGCAGGAATGGTCGGACAGTCTTACCGAGCCAGAGGAAGACATCCTGTGGAATTATTCATTCTGGGGACAGTTCATCACCAGGCGTGGCACCTTCAATTTCAAGTTCGGCAATATCCTCCGAGACACTGGGCGCTTCCCCTATCTGCCCTGCTGCGCACGCTGCAGCATCAAGGCCATGCGAGAAAAACTGGCAGAACAAACAAAATAAGCACCGCTGGAGCGATCTACCGCGCCAGCACTCCCGCTAGATGAAGCACCTATCGCCCATACTCATCGGCATCGGCAGCAACGACCAACCCGAACACGCCATCCGCCAAGCCACGCAGGCTCTGCGCGAGACCTTTGGGAAGGTCACCCTCGCGCGCATCCTGCGCACGGCACCGCTGGACGGCCGCGGCCCCGACTACCTCAACACCGTCGCGCTCGTGCACAGTGACAAAACGCCCGACGAGATCAAGGCGCTGCTCAAGGCCATCGAAGACCGCCTCGGCCGCCTGCGTCAACAGCCACCGGGGGGTATCCCGCGCATCGCCATCGATCTAGATCTGCTCATCGTCGGCGATATCTGCGACGACGCCCTCAAACTTCCCTCGCCCGACCTCACCGAACGGCCGTTCTGCCTCTATCCCGCTGCCGAGCTGCTACCCGACTGGCGGCACCCGCGCCAACACGCCACTCTCCGACAGCTCGCCGAGCTGGCCCACGCCAGCAAAAACTCCACCAACGGCTAACCCACGGTCAACAGCCGCCGGGCAATGCCACCGGGAACAGTAATTATGCGCTGCTTGCCGTCCGCGCCCTGGCTTAGCGCTATTCGCTGATTTCGTAGAGCATCTGGGCGCCATCGGCTCCCCGGACCGCAAGCTCCAGGCAAATGCCGCCAGGGACCTGCTGAACCGGCCATTCGGCGCGCCGTTCGCCGTCAGTATGCAATACCCACGCCTTGAGCGTCTGCGGGCGATTATGCCGCAGCACAACGCGCGCCCTGCCCTGGCGCACCAGGAAGGGAAGATCGCCCCAATTCAACAGCGTGCGGCGCTCTTTTTCGGCAAAATGAATGCCGCTATTCTGCAGATCGGTTAGATGTGTCAGGAGAATACGGCGACTGTCCTGCAAGGGACGTGCATCGACGCTGGACGCCCACAGCGTCGTCTCCGTGTCGAAGATATCGGCAGCCAACGCGGCCGTGGCCAAATGGCTATCGGCGGGCCCGAAGCCACCGGCAGTATGCGGCGTGTCAATCAGCATCACCCCGCGTGCGGAATCCACAGTGAACTGGCCGTTCTGGCTCTGCACGCGAGCGAGGCCGCCTTCCATGTCCGTCACGTTGCTCGCAGGCAACCACTGCTGGGCGCGGATACGCGCAAACAACGCCGCGCCGCCCTCATCCCCCAGACTATCGCCGGCGATCATGTCGGCAGCCTGCGGGCCGTTCTTGCCCAGTGCCAAAACAATGTCACCAGGAGCCCGCCGCGTAGCCGGGCCGACAACAATGCCAACCCTGGCGAGACTGACCAGCTTCTGCCAGCGCGGCGAGATGTTCTGAATGGGAAAATCAGTGCATTGCTCCAGGTAATCCTCCGGCATGCTGATGGCAATCGACTTGTCGGCCGCTGCCATGTCACCGCGCAAATACAGACAGACCGTAGCCCGGTCGGCCGCTTGATTCAGTGGGTCGCGAGCGGTGTCGAAATAGGCCATGCGACCAGGCGTGAAAATGGGGCCCTTGCCATGCGCATAGGCAAAACGCCAAATGCCCGACCAGTCCTGTAGCGCTCCCAGGCAGCCAGTCAGGATTCCGCCAACGCCGCGATACTGCCCCGGCGCCGAGTAGTTGAACTCCGTCACCGTGAACGGCTTGCCATAGTGCCGGCCAAAAGCGTGCTGTGTGCCGCCGATATTGCCCGTCTTGACCAGATTGTCGTTTTTACTGCTCGACGGCACCTGCCAGCGCTTGACCGGAAAGAAAGGATGATCCACGTAGAAGTGCTGGTCCACGTAGTCGAAACGCTCGCGAATAGTGGCGCCACGCGGATTCAACCAAGAGTGATTCATGCTGGTCAGCATGGCTTTACAGCCAAGTTCTTCACGCATGAAGGCCGCCAAATTGTCGTAAAGACGCTTTTCCATGTCCACTTGAAACAGCTCAAAATCGCGCCATTCGGCGGCAATCGGCGCCGATGCCGGGCTCGTGTGATAGGCTGTCATAACCTCGGGGGCGTCAATGCCCCACGCCTGGTTGCGTTTTGCGGTCGTGCCGTACTTCTCGAGCAGCCATTTATTCCATGCGTCAAGCCACGCCTGATACGCCCGACCGCTGCCCGGGCGGGGCACGCTATTGCCTTCATTGATGAGGCAGATCCAAGGCAAGGCCGGATCCTCCGCGTAGGTCAGCCCCGTATAGGGATTGCGATGCAGGAAGAAGTTCCGCGCAAAAGTCTTGACGTTCTCCAGTGCCTTGGGATTCACCGCGATGTGCGGCCGGAACTCACGGAATTCCATGAGCCTCTCCTCGCCGTCAGCCCAGATTTCAGAGGCATAAACGCCCCGCGAGGAAAAAACATCGGTAGTCGCGTAGATACCGCGTTTCTTCAATTCGGCGAACAGGAAGTCAAACTGTTCCATCTTGACGGGATTGAGATTGGTGGAGCAGCCGTTTTCGGGTTTGAAGACGGCATTGGCATAGTGATGGTAGCGGACGGTGTTGTAGCCGCTGCGACAAAGGCGATCCGCCAGCTCCAGGCTTTGCTCGTGAGAAATGACGGCGGCCGAACCAACAAGATTGACGCCATAAAAACGCTGGGACTTCCCCGGCAGGCCGGCAAACTCGAAATGGTCGCCGGCAGCGCGCGCCCAGCCGTACTTGCCGGCGGGACCGTCAAGCAACTGCATGGTGCTGAAGTCCAGCGCGGTGCCGGCCTTGATGCCCAGGCGATAGTCGAGCTTGACCCAGTCAGCGCCCTCAACTATGCGCAGCGGCTCGTTGCGCTCCAGCTCGTAGGGTTCTGGAAAGCTCAGGTCCATGGCGAATGCGAAGGTTTCACCGGCCTGCCAGGCGCTCTCCGCCGGGCGTGGATGCTGGATGCGCACGCAGAAATTGTCTCCCCAGTTGCGATTGTCCTGCACCAACACGACGGTCGGTTCCTTAAAGGCAAAAACGAGCTTGCCGTACTCCGTGTCCATCTCCAGGCGCGAGACGGCGCCGGTGAAAATGTGCTTGGTCTCCCGCGTAAACTTCTGCGGATAGGCCTGCGGCACCTGGTCGTCAACGCGGAAAGTCTTGGCAAGCACGGCCTTGACCGGGAACATGAAACTGACGTGAAAACTGCAGAGGACAGTATCCTGGTGAGTCGTGAGCACATAGGCAAAATGTTGGGTCTTGGTATCGACGCGGCGGGTGTCAAGCGCCGACGTAAAGCGTTGCTCGGCATCTCCCCCCAGGCCACGTATCTGCCCGCCCGGCTCCGCGATACCGTGATCGAAGCGGTTGATCTCCCAGCGCCGCCACCTCGTCGTATGCAGGCCCGGCTTGATCTCTGCCACCAAATTGTCGCCATACCTGACCTGGCCGCCCGTGCTTGTATTCAATTCCAGCTGCCAGCCTGCGCCCTGCGCCACCGCCACCGCCAGCACCATCCCAATCAACAGACCTTTGTTCATCATGTCATGTCCTTCACATACATAACGGGTACGTACTGTCTCTCAACCGAAGACGGATAACTATAGCGATCCCCGCAAGGAGGACAAGGCAAGGGGAAAAGATGTCAACGACCATGGGCTAGCCATAGGAGCCGTTGCCGCCGAAGAAGACAAAGCTACTATCGACAGTGATCATTTCGAAACAGTATATACACACTCACTGTCGACGCTGCAGGGTACATAAAACATGTTGCCCGGCATGCAGGAGTTGGACAGCATAGTCCGCCAGTAAGTACTGAATTTTAGTACATACCACACACATGTTCTTTGCGTTCTCCGTACACTCATTCGCTGGCGGCCGCCATGTCCCGCAGCCACGCCGCAGTCTGGGAGGGATTGCGCATGACGACGATCTTGCCCGTGAACTCGGCCACCGCCGCCGCCAACTTCGGCCGGGCGTCCCGGTTGTAGTTCCAGACATAACGCAGAAAGGCCCAGTCGAAGCGCTCGGGACAACCCACCGGCATGTCAGAACGGGAGCGACCATAGAGGCTAATGGTCCGCCGCAAGACGCGTCCCAGGCAGCACAGGCGCTGGTAATCCAGCCAGATCACCGTGTCGGCATAGCGCAGCCGTTCCCGGATGGTCCGACTGTAGTCACCGTCAATCACCCAGCTGTCAGTGTGCAGGAGCTCGGCGAGCTTCTGATCAAAATTGTCCCGAGTGTCATGCACCCAGCCGGGCTGCCACCAAAGCTGATCAAGATGATGCACTGGCAGCTGCAGGCGCTGGCCCAACGCCAGAGCCAGCGTGGTTTTCCCGGCGCCACTGCAGCCGATGATAAGTATGCGCTTCATGCGGTCTCCAAGTGCCAAGTAACCAAATCCCCCCCGAGAAAACTGGTCTTGCGTAAATTCACCTAAAATGTATGCTCTATAGGGCCATTTTGCCACCGCCGCCGTCGACACGTTCTCGACGGCAATCGACCAGGACGGACACACAGGCCCACCCCTACAAAATTCGACTGCTCTCGACTGCTCTCGACTGCTCTCGACTGCTCTCGACTGCTCTCGACTGCTCTCGACTGCTCTCGACTGCTCTCGACTGCTCTCGACTGCTCTCGACTGCTCTCGACTGCTCTCGACTGCTATCCGCTTGCGCCTTTCCCCGCCCCGTTTGCCAGCACAATCCCCCCCCGGCGGTATATTAAGTCTTTTGCGCAATGAGTATTCCCGATCCCAGCTGTCGATTGGAGTTTCCTATGTTTACTGTCGGACAACGTGTCACGCTGTCGATATCTGCCATCGCTTTTGGCGGCGACGGCGTCGCCCGCACCGACGAAGGCCCCGTG
>JAQWBY010000238.1 GCA_028706165.1 Lentisphaeria bacterium
TCATCACGGGATTTTTGCATAACAACGCGACGAGCATGGACGGAGTGGTCCATGCTCGTCGCGTTGATGTTATGGACGTTCGTGCTAATCAGTTCGCGGTGCCGGTGTAGGTCGGCATCCAGAAACGACTGCTGCTGCCGTAATCGGGAACGGCGACTTTTTTCTTTGGGGCGACGTGTCCATCGGCGTAGATGACGTTTGTGGATTCGTTATGGCGGCCGATGACGCGGGTGCTGCTCTGGTTGAAGTAATTGATGTAATAGCTTTGCACGGTCGTAATATCGTCGTTGCACTCAACGATGATCGCGCATTCACTGGGTTGGCGGTAGGCGGCATCAGCTACGTGTGCGCAATTGACATTTTGGGTGTAGTGGCCTTGGAGGGAGGTTACGGGCGAGCCCTTATAGGGGTATTTGGTGGCCGATGGGCAGTTGTAGCTTTTGACATCGCCAATGTACGAATAATAGAGTTCGCGCCAGGTGACCACATTGGCATCGGCCGCCGAATTGGCAGACATGCTGCGCACCACGCCGTCTGGCCAGGTGATGGTCGCTATCCAGTAGGTGCGGTGGGTGATAACCGTATTATCGTCCATGTACATGCGAGCGCCAAGACCGACCTGCTTCATATTGGAGGTGCAAGAGATGGCCCGAGCCTTCTCGCGAGCTTTGGCCAGCGCCGGCAGAAGCATGGCGGCCAATATGGCAATGATGGCAATGACTACGAGGAGCTCAATCAGGGTGAAGAGTCGTTGTTTCATTGTAGTTCCTTTCGGTTGTAGAGAACGAAACGTGCAAGAATGAATACTGCGATTGCATCCAACGCAACGAGCACATTATACCACAATAAACTATTTCGCACAATAGTTGAGAGAAAATGGGCATTTTCTCGGATTACCGGTCAGTGATTGATATTGGCTGGACGACATACCCCTCTTCGGCGCGGTGGGCAGGACGTGCCTGGCTAATGTGGCGCCCTCCAGGCGCAATCCTATGTTGTTGTCCTACCCCGGGTTGCGTCGCCCTCCGGGCGCCTCACCCGGGGTTACGCATGGTCCGGCCCTCCGGGCCGAACTTGGCCGATCAGTCCGATCTGACGACGTAATCCGACCGCTCCGGGCCGAAAACCGCTGTCATTCGATGGCGATGTTATTGCGCCGTAGGCGCCTAACCATGCTTAACCCCAAGCTCTAAGAATGGGGACGCGGCCATCCACCAGACGGTGCCTCGTCGAGGCACCACAGTTCTGGAGCCATCGCCCGGCTGTTGTCGATAGCCGGCGTATTCCGATCACGCTTTCAGCGCTCAAATGCCAACGGAATGGCGGTGTGCGGCAGGGTGGGCAATATGGCGCAGGGACAATGGTTATCAATGGCTGACCGATTGCCTTTGGGCGCTGAGTCGCTTGTTAGCCGGCAACTAATAACAGTAAATTTGCAGTGCAGGTCGAAATTGGCCATGACGACGGGTGGCGATGACACTGTTGTTGCACTAAAGCGGGCAGAGAAGATTCGCTATTACGGCCATTGCAGTGAATTCACTTGCATGCGGTATCCGGAAAGAGCCCGTCGCCTGAGCCGCGGTGTCCAATGGCTGGTTAGTGAGTCACTGGGCAAGAGAGGGGGTGCCGCTGTTAAGCGCGATGTGTAGTGCGGTGGCGGCTGTTGCTTGCCATAACGGCATTATGCTTGGATTAGCCAACGTTCCTAATATGAAAGGCAGACAGGTCCTATTCCGCTGGCGTGGCTGGCGGAATGGGACCTGGTTAGGCTACGGCGGCGGCTTATAGGTTATCGAGGGCGTCGGCGAGGGCGCTGGTGATATCGTCGATATGTTCGAGGCCGATGGAGAGGCGGATGAGTTCGGGGGCGACGCCGGCGGCGCGCTGATCGTCGTCACTGAGCTGTGAGTGGGTGGTACTGGCGGGGTGGATGATGAGGCTTTTGGCGTCGCCGACATTGGCCAGGATGCTGAAGAGGCCGATGTTGTCCACGAGCTGTCTGGCACGTTCGGTGCCGCCGTGGACGCCGAAGACGACCATACCGCCGAAGGCATCGCCAGTGAAGAGGCGTTTGGCCAGGGCGTGGCTCGGGTCCTCATTTAGGCCGGGGTAGCGCACCCAGGCGACTTTGGGGTGTTGCTGCAGGAAGCGGGCGACGGCGAGGGCATTTTCGCTGTGTTTCTGCATACGCAAAACGAGTGACTCCACGCCCTGGAGGAAAATCCAGGCGGCGTCGGGTGCAAGGGTGGCGCCCTGGTTGCGCAGGCCGACGATGCGCAGGCGGAGGATGAAAGCGAGGGGATTGAGGTCGCCGAGATCGTGAGCGAAGCGCAAGCCGTGGTAGCCGCGGTCGGGTTCATTGAAGAGGGCGAATTTGGGGTCGGTCCAGTCGAAGTTGCCGGCGTCAATGACCACGCCGCCGATGCCGGTGCCATGTCCGCCGATCCATTTTGAGAGCGAGTGAATGACGATGTTGGCGCCGTGGGCGATGGGGCGGAGGAGGCTTGGGGTGGTGAAGGTCGCGTCTACGATTAGTGGCAGGTGGTACTCGCGGGCTATGGCCGCGTAGGCGGGGATATCGGCGACGTCGAGGGTAGGATTGCCAACAGCCTCAATGTAGATGGCGCGGGTGCGCTCATTGATGGCGGCGCGCACAGCGGCAAAGTCGTTGACGGCGGTGAAATTGACCTTGATGCCCTGTTGGGGGAGGATGGCATCGAACTGCGTGTAGGTGCCGCCGTAGAGATTGTTGGCAGAAACCAGTTCGTCGCCTTGACGGAGGATGTTAGTGATGGCGAAATAGATAGCGGCGGTGCCGCTGGCGAGGGTCAGAGCGGCGGCGCCGCCGTCGAGGGCGGCCAAGCGTTTTTCGAGCACGTCGTTGGTGGGATTCATCAGGCGGGAGTAGATATTGCCTGATTCTTTGAGGGCGAAGAGGTCCGCGCCGTGTTGGGAATCACGGAAGGAATAGGCCGTGGTGCGATAGACCGGCACGGCGCGGCTCAAGGTGGCGGGGTCCGGCACTTGGCCGGCATGGAGGGCGAGAGTTTCGAAGCGATAAGATGGGTTTTTGATCATACAGGGCCCTCCATTATTACTCATATAACCAGGTTGACAGATAGCGCTCGCCATTGTCGGGCAGGACGGTGACGATGCGTTTGCCGGACCATTCCGGCTTTTTGCTCAGCTGCAACGCGGCGTACAATGCCGCACCGGACGAAATGCCAATGAGCAGGCCCTCCTGCTTTGCTGCGGCGCGGGCGGTGGCGCCGGCGACATCGGCGCCGACTTGGATGATCTCGTCAACAATGTCCGTGTTGAGCGTGCTTGGCACGAAACCCGCGCCGAGGCCCTGGAGCTTGTGAGGGCCGGGCGCACCGCCCGAGAGGACTGGGCTGGCGTCCGGCTCGACGGCGAAGGCCTTCATGGCCGGATTGCGCTGCTTGAGGACTTCGGCCACGCCGGTGATGGTGCCGCCGGTGCCGACGCCGGCAACCAGTGCATCAATGCGGCCATCGCAGTCACGCCATATCTCCTCGGCGGTCGTGCGGCGATGCACGGCCGGATTGGCCGCGTTTTCAAACTGCTGTGGCATGAATGCGCCCGGTGTGGCATCCAGAATTTCCTGTGCCTTGGCGATGGCGCCCTTCATGCCGCGTGTGCCTTCGGTCAGTACCAGCTCAGCGCCAAAGGCCAGGAGGAGCTTGCGGCGTTCAACGCTCATGGTTTCAGGCATGGCCAAAATGAGCTTGTAGCCCTTGACTGCTGCCACCAGGGCCAGGCCAATGCCGGTATTGCCACTGGTCGGCTCAACAATCGTGCCGCCGGGTTTCAGCAGGCCACGGGCCTCGGCGTCCTCAATCATCGCCAACCCGATGCGGTCCTTGACGCTGCCACCAGGGTTGAAATACTCAATCTTCGCCAAGACCTCCGCCGAACCAGCATTCAAACGACCAATGCGGACCAGCGGCGTGTTGCCAATCAACGATAAGATACTGTCGTGAATTCTTGTCATCTGCGGTGCCTCCTTCGTGACGAATATGGGAACGCATAAAGTTGAAAACCGGCATTACTATCGTTTTGTTGTGATGTAATACAAGCAATTAACTTAAGAATTGTTTTCTGAAGGCTGGGAAGACGGGGGGATGGGGCGGACACATAGGTCCGCCCCTACAGAATTCGACGGTAATCGCGGGCATTCGGGGCAATTGGATAGCAATCGGCGCTGTGAACAGGGAGGGCAGTCTACGCGAGGGCGCCAAGCGCGTTGCGGGTGCTTTATTTGGCGCTTGGGAGTAAGCGGTTGAAGAAGGCGACGGCTTCATCGCTGCGCTGAGCAGCCGAGAAAACGTACTTGCCGACGGCGTTGCCACCGAGGGCATAGTAACCGACAGCCATGCCGCCGATGGCGACGCCGCCGACAGCCATGCCGCCGATGGCGACGCCGCCGACAGCCATGCCGCCGAGAGAGAGTAGCCCCAGCGACACGCCACCGAAGGCAAAGACGCCGATGCTGACGCCGCCAAGAGCGAAGACGCCGCGGGCGAGGCCGCCCAGGGCCAGGAAGCCCACGGCGATGTCGCCGATAGCGATAAAACCACGAGCGACGCCGCGCATTTCGTTGTGCTCCGAGTCCGGCCCAATGGCGATGTCGTAGAGGGGCTGGCCGCAGAAGGTGCGGGATGAGCGGATGCGGATGGACCGTGTGCGCGTGCGGTAGTTCATGACGGACCTCCTGGCGTTGTTTGGCACAGGTCGTTGCGGATCTCTGTTGACACGGCTCAGAAACCGGCAGTAATACTGCAGGTGTTGCTTAACGCTGGTCGTTGTGGAACAGCTCGTCCTCAACGAGAGGGCAGGGCGCAGTCAAGGGGAAGAAGGTACGTGCCCGTTTGTCGCTGGCAAAACGACTGAAGAGGACGTCGAATTCCCGGTAGCTCTGATTGGGGATGATGCATGGGACGCGGATGAGACCGCTGTCGGCAAGATACTCGGGGTGGCCATTGATGGCTAGCAAGTCCATGGCGTGGCCGTTGAGCTGGTTGCGTTCAAGTTCCACGCCATAGACCAGCGGGCCGCGCATGAGCGCTGCCCGGCCTTGTTGCGCCATAGTGCCGCAGACGAGGCGCGGGGGCATGGGCATGCTCAGGCGCAGCTGCTGGGTGCCAGACCAGCGCCGGCGCAGGCGGAACCAGCCGCCACCGGGCGCACTGAAGGATTCGTCGTCGAGGCATATTTCTGCCTGGCGGCACCACGCCGGGAGGCGCAGTTGCAGCGTCATATCCCGATTGGCGGTAATACTCATGGTGATGGTGTCGTCTTCGGGGTAATTGCCGCGCTGGGCGATGTGGACACCGGGTAGGTTGAGGGTGGCGTCGCCGTAGAAATTGACGGCATAGCCGTCGGTGGTCTGGAAGAAGAACGCGTCCGGTAGCTCGAACATCATCCGACGCAAGTTATTGGGGCAGCAGTAGGTTTCATTTTCGTACCACTGGCCGGCTTCATTGAAGGGGATGAAATAGCGTTGACGGAGGCCGTCGGCCGACTGGGCGCCGAAGAACGCGTTGTAGAGCACGCGTTCGCAGAGATCGCCATAGACGCTGTCGGCGTCGAGTTCGAGCATGGTGATGCTGCAGCGCAGGAGGTATGCAGACACGCAGGTCTCGCCCCATTTGCCGAGGCCAGTCTGGGTGTTGTCCCAGATTTCGCCCCAGTTGATACCGCCAGAGCAGGATCCCGTGATGGATGCGTAGCCGCCATGGAGAACGCGGGCGTAGAGTTCGCGGGCGCCGGCGAAGAGCTCGTCCTTGTCGTCGCCGGTGATTTGCGCGTACTGGAGTTGGGCGAGGACACGGGCGATCCAGGTGTAGACATGGGCAATGCCGTTGACGGTGAGCATGCGGTTGTAAACATCAAGATTGCTGCAGAGCTTGAACTGATTGACGCAATAGTCCAGGAAACGCTTATCGCCGGATTCCTGGTAGAGCATGAGAAAAGCTGTTTCTAAGCCGAGATTTAGGCCGGTTTGGCGCTTGATCAGGAAGTCGCCAAGGCGCAGCGCCGCCGTGAGGGCGGCGTTGTTGCCGGCGTGGCGGTGATCGAGGACGAATGCCTGAATCATGTAGGCCTGCTCGTGGTTGTCCCAGAAGCCGATCTTGTCGGCGAAGGCCGTGATAGCGCCGTCTGCAGACTGGGTGG
>JAQWBY010000013.1 GCA_028706165.1 Lentisphaeria bacterium
AACCCGGGGTGTGACAGCAACTTGGAATTGCGCCCGGAGGGCGCCACATTGGCCAAGCACGTCCAGACTCACCGCACCGGAGAGAGGCATGTCGTGCATCCAATATCAATGACTCCTATGAAACCCGCTGTCGTAAAGATCGGCGGAAATCAAGGCCGAAGAGCTGGGCGGCGGTTGGCCGTGGGTTTCCTGCACATTGTCCCCGGTATTTTCCCCACCGGGGTGCTTACCGACTGATTACACGCCGATTCACTCCAGGACGGTGGTCACGGCTGGGCAGAGGACAACGGGTCCCAGCAGACCGGCATCAAGCAATGGGTCGTCCTTATACCAATGTTTATAAGTCGTGAAGGCGATGCGGCCGCTGGGGCTGGGCTGGCCATCAAGGAACCACTGCGGCCAGGCCTTCAAGGGCTGTCCGCCCATGGAGCCTTCGTTTTTCCACTCGGCGTCGTCGGGCAGCTGTTCGTCGCCGATGAGCCGGTTGACCCAGCGGTTGGTAACCTGTATCTCCAGGCTGTTCTCACCAGCCTTGAGGGCATCGCCAATCTCCACCCGGTAGGGCGGCCGCCAAGCAATGCCCATGTCCCGCCCATTGACCAGCACCCGGGCCATCACCTGCACCGCGCCAAGCTCCAGCGTCACGACACCGCCGGCATACCCGGCCGGCAAGGTCACCGTTTTGCGATAACTCGCCGTGCCGGAAAAATACTTCACTCCGGGATCGTCATGCCGCGTGTAGGACATCAATTCCGGGAAGACGACGCTGGCCGGAGCGCCCAGTCCAGCCGGGAAATGGACCTCCCACGGACCGGCAAGCACCATCTTCGCCGGCACAGCGGGCACCACGGTCTTCTTTTCGCGACCCATACTATCCACCTCGGTATAGGTGCCTGCTTCCCAGGCCAAGAGATGTTTCCGACCATCGCGCGTCACAACCCGGTAGTCCATAGAGCCCTTCGCACCGCTGTTATCCGGCAGCTCGAAGAACGCATGTTCGGGAATGACCTTGCGGAACTGCTTGCCGTCCACGCGATACTCGACCACCAGCTGTTTGAGCCGCATGGGCGTGGGATCACCGCCGAGATTGCTGTTGGTCGCTTCCATGGCAATGAAGCCGTTCTTGACCTGAGCGCGCAAACGCTCCGTGACATCACGGCCGCCGCCGCCTTCAACCGCCAAGTACTCAGCCTTGTCAATGATCAACTCGGGACGCTCAATCTGCGCATCGGCAGATGCAGTCCACTGGCTGGCGACCACATGCTGCGCCGGCTTCTGCTCCCGGAAAACGACGAAGACCGACTCGGTCGCCGCCAAACGCAGGGGCACCCGCGTCAGTCCGTCCTGCTCGCTGAAAGCCGGCGCCGGCTGCGTGCTGCCCGTCTCCGCATTCCACAACTCCGGCAACCGCCCGGATACCCGGAACACGCCAGTAAACTCGACAAAGCGATCCCGCTGATTGCTGACAAAATAAATGTCCGCGCCCTCGTCCGTGCGCCGATGCAAAGACACCAGCCGCCCCGGCCGCCCCGCAAATTCAAAAGAGACATCGGGCGGCAACGCCAGGTCATTGAGCACAAGCTGCGGCGGCACGCCATAGTAGACCCGCCCACGGCCCAACGCCCGGCTAGCGCGCTCCTTGCCATCAAGATCACCCCAGAGTTCTGCGACCAGCGCGGCGACTTCGGCATCAACAGCCGGGTAGTTGCTCAGTCCCAATGGCGACTGCGGCCGTTCGCCCAGGAGAATGACCGCGCCGTCTTGTGCCAGCGCCAGCAGTCTCCGCAGCAACGCCGGCGACACCTCACTGGTCTGCGAAGCAATCAGCATCGCATAGGACATGCCATGCGGGAAAACCACGCGGCCGTCACGCACCGTCACCTGCTCAATCAGCGACCGCGCATCGCAGCAGTCACCACGATAGCCTGCCGGTAGCCCCGGCGACCAGTGAGCGGAAGACGGCGGGTTCTCACGGGAGACATAGAGCGCGTCGGCCACAAAACGCCCCTGCTGCAACATGAACTGCGCGCGCTTGACGTAGTCCAGCCAGGCGCTATAGCTGTTCCACAAGGTGTTGTGCCGGTTGAAATGGAAACCCCACTGGCCCATGGTCATGCCCGGCGTCTTCACCGTCCACGGCTGATGCGCGTAACTGTGGAAGATGTAGCGGTTGACGCCCTGTGAAAACACGTTGTCGCCCTGGGCCTTGTGCTGCGCCGGATGGCTCTGCCAACGGCCGTTGCGCGGCGTCGCCGTGAAACTCTCCGCGCCGGCATACACCCGGCCATTGACGTGGGCGATATTACCCGCCAGATTGGCGTTGCCAGTGTTGTTGCCACCGCCCCAGAATTCGCCCATGGGCACATCCGCCGGGCGCCCCTGCAGAAGGTTGTCAAAAGGCCCGCCGTAGGGCTCAGACGCGAATTGCATGCCACTGCCGTGCACCAGCTCCCCAAAATAATCGGCGTAGCATTCGGCGAAGAGATCAGATATAGTCCGCCGGAAGTCCTGCAGAAAACGCTCCGAGTACTCGGCACTCTCCACGTAGCGGCCGGTGACGACGCTCAGCAAGGGCACCGGGTCGTAGCCACGCAGTCTGATGAAGTCGTCCCGGAAACTGTCCGTCCAATTCTGCGGCCCAACCTCATAGCTGTCAATTAAGGCGCCAATGAGCGACTTGCCGGCCAAGGGCCCGGCGCTGGCAACGATCTTGCCCATCATGCCATCCCAGGCGACCTTGACGGCAGTCTTGGACATCTTGTCGCATTCCAGACCGCGCCCTTCCGGAGTCGTGGGGTGATTTCGGCGACCAGTGAGTGTATAGCCAAAGCGCAGGATCGTCCACTGCCCGGCGGGGGCTTCCCAGTCGAGCGTGCCGTCTGCAGCCATCTTGTCGCTGATGTCAAGAATACCCGCGCGGGCAATGATCGACGTCGCGTCGGGCTCGGGGCCGACCGCCATATTGCTGTCCGAGCCGGCATAGCTCTTACCGGCGATATTGGGAATGCGGAAGCCCGGCGAAAAGCTGATCTTGCTCACGCGGCAGCTGGCCTCGCTGGTGGACAGGAACTGCACGCGCACAAAGCGACTCTGCAGTGCCGGGAAAGTCACCTGGCCCAATGGCGGGCGCAGCATATCCGGCCGGGCGTGCTCCCGGAAGGTCTCGCCATCATCAGAAACCAGCAGCGCCACGCGCAGGCTGTGCCATTGATTGCCGCCAAAATGAATGCTCAGCAGCGACGCCGTCAACGGCTCGGGAAACGCAAAGGTGATGTACTGCGGCGCTTCTGCTGTCGGCCGCGGCACCTGTACAGCGCCCTTACCCTCCAGGACCTTTGCTGCTTCCTCGGCAGTCGCAAAGGATGCCGTCACCGACGGCTTGCTCGCAGCAAAACGATAGTCGTCACCCGCTATGCTCGGATAGGCATGCACCGCGATGTCGCGGTAAATCCCCATTACCGCATATGGCTGCGGCAGTTTCTCACTGACTCGACGGCCACCGGCAAGCACCGATTCCGTCCATACCAGCTTTTTCATGGCGTGCTCGGGCGGTATCCACGGCCCGCCGCTGGATGACCAGCCCGGGCAGTTGTGCAGGCTGATCTCCATGCCCAGCCGTGCCGCCTCTTCCAATGCGTACTGAACCATCGCAAACCACTCCGGCGACAGGGTCTTCACCGGCCCCGGCGGCAGCCCGCCGGAAATGTCCAGAATCGTCGCGCCACCGACACCGGCGGCCTTCATGGCCTCCAAATCGGCCTTGATGCCCTCACGACTGATGTTGCCGTCCATCCAATGCCACCACGCTTGCGGCCACGCCGACACCGGCGGCTCCCGAAAGCCCGCTGCCAAATCCGCCGCGAACGACACGGCGCTCAGCGCAACCAGACACAACATTGCTAACTTGGTCCCTGTTTTCATTGCCTGTCCTTTGGGTTATGAACTCCATCCACCTGGCATCAGCCCCGAACTACAAAAAATCCGCGTGGTCGTCTTGGTGCTTCCACTGTTTTTGCTGCTGGTCATAGAGTGTATTGCCGCACCCTGAATGTAGCATGTTCTCATCACCCGTCACCCGCGATTCCTTGTCCTCGCGGTATTTCTCCCAGTACTTCTTGCGGAAAAGCCCCGGCGGCTCGCCCAATGCCTGCCGAAATGCCCGGCAAAAATAGTGCAGCGAGCGAAAGCCCGTTTTCTCCGCAATCGCCTCTAGAGTCAGCGAGGAATAAATCAGCAGATCCTGTGCCTTGCTCAGACGATAGAAATTAACATACTGCATGGGAGGCAACCCCATGATCTGGCTGAACAACACCGAAAATCGCCCCGGCGATAACGCCGCGATCCCCGCCAGCTGCTCCAGATGCAGCGCCTCCGCGTAATTTTTCTCAATATGGGCCACGGCCTTCATGACGCCTTCAGGAACGTCACTACGCGGCTGAAAGGGCACTGTCGCCTCAATCCGCTCGCAGAATGCTGTGATAATGAGCAGATTCAACGCCAACTGCACGGCCTGCCGCACGGTCTCCGGCCGCGCCGCCGACGCCGTCAGCTGCGACACCAACAGCCCAATCTCCCCTAACGGCAGCGTCGCCCGCCGAAACTGCCCGCGCACCCACGGCGCCAAAAAGTCCGCCAGTCCGCCCAGCTGTTCGTGGTCGGCCACCCCGCAGAAAAAGATGTATAGCCGCGAATGCATCCCCGATGGATGGTACCACTGGTGGCTCAATTCCGGTGACAACACACAAAGCTCACCCGCCTGCAGGCGCTCGCGCGCCTCACCAATCTCAAAGACAAACTCCCCTTCCAACACATACACAAACTGAAAGGTCGCATGCTGATGCACGCTGTGAGAAGTGCAGAAACCCGAGTAGCGACAGATCACCGCGCGACCCAAATAACTCGGCAAGATGTACGAATGCTCTTCGACGATCATAACCCAATCCGACTCTCTGCCGCCCCCAAGCACACT
Source organism: Lentisphaeria bacterium (assembly GCA_028706165.1). Lineage (GTDB taxonomy): Bacteria > Verrucomicrobiota > Lentisphaeria > Oligosphaerales > Oligosphaeraceae > Oligosphaera. The sequence goes on from JAQWBY010000013.1 coordinate 4,970, forward strand.
ACCTTCATCCTACACCACACCAATCCCCTCTTCTTGCGCAAACACCCGTCCGTTGTCAGACCATAACGTAACCGATTTGCACGAAAACGGCGCCACCAGGCGCCACCCTGCCACGCCTCTACGGCGTGGCAGTGGCGGAGCGTTCAAGGAGAAACCACAGGCTTTTTTCCTCGTTGCCGATGCTGAAGCGACCATCAGGAACGACACGGCTGGCCTGCGGCACGCCGCCGCCGTCGAGTACGCGCAGGGTCAGGGTGCCGCCGGGAATAACGACGCTCATGGGCACGATCTCTGACAACTCTGGGCCCCCGCCCCAGGCTTTCGGCCCGCTCAAACCCGTGCGGTCGTCATTCCACTTCATGCCCTGGTTCTCCGTCCGACCAGACGCCGCCAGAAGCATCTTCCGGCTCTCAGCAATCGGCTTGCCATCCAGTGCCACCAGCGTCACACAGCTGAATGCCGGCCACGGCCGCGGCCACGGCCGCTCCTCAACCGCAATCGTCACGTCGCCTACGCTAAATTCGCGGCCGGCGACATGCCCCGTGAGCATGCGCGCCGATGGCAGATTGAGGCTCACGTACGCCCCCGCCGGATCATCATAACGGAAGCGCAGCGCAGCGTCGTCACTGACTATCGCGCCATCGTCAGCCACGCGCGGCAGGCCGTCGCCGCCGCGCAGCACCGGTTCGCTGATGCCGCTGTCCAGCATGACTGCCAGCTGCTGCGTAAACGCCGCGCTTTCCTTGCCGCCGAGCTGTTCGAGAATCTGCCCAGGCCGCAGGCCTTTTTGTGTGTATTCCGGCACCAGCGCCGTCGGTAGCGCGATGGTCGTGCGCCGCGAGGCTGGCACCAGGCGACCCTGCCGGTACAGCAGGGTCGCAAAAGGCACGTGCACCAGCAGATTGGAACGGCCGATGAGGTGGAAATAGCCGCGCAGAGCCGTGTTGGCGTAGTCTTTACCAAAATCGCGGTAGCTGTAGCTGAAGAAAGCGTCCCAATCCTGCAGCGCCGCAACCACGCTGAACATGGGAAAGAGGTCCGCGCTGTGGTCGTTGGGCGCCGGAATGTTGTACTCCGACACGCTGAAGGGCTTGCCCGCGACCCGCCAGCTGGCCAACAACGGCACCGACCCGCCATTGGCGTTGGCCACCGCCGCGCTGTTGCGAATGCGGAAGCCCGTCGAACGCCCCTTCTCATCGCGCAGGTAATGCGGGTGCTCCCAATAGCTGTGGATGTCGATGTAATCACTCAGCTCGGACTCGCGCCGCAGGCCGCCTATGCGACCATAGCTCACCTGGGTATCCGTCACCACCATGCGACAGCCGATCTCCTCCTTGAGGTACTTGATCAGGCGACGCGTGCCGGCCATCTCCGTATCAATCATGAACGCCCAGTAGTCCGTCAGGACCTCGCTGCAACTGCGGTCGCCAGGCAGTTGCACGCCAGCTTCAAGGCTCTCCCCCTCCGGCACCCCCACGCCACCTCCACGCTGAATGCTATAGCCGCGAATCTCCACGTCGCCGGGCTTGTTGCTCAGACTCACATTCACCCGGAATGGCGTGTCATTCACGGCCTCGGCAATCGGCCCGAAGAACTCGAAGTCCTGCCACTGCGGCGTCAGCGTGATGCTTCTGGCCAGTCCCAGCGTCTGCCACGGCTCGCCATTGAGGATGATGCTGTGGCTTATCCTGCTCGCCGTGGCGCTGCGCGCCTGAAAGCGCACGGTGTACAGCCCCGGCGCCAGCTTGAAATTACGGATCAGCAGCTGCAGATTCCAGCCGCTCTTGCCGCTCTTGGTCGCCAGCCAGCGCCAGCCGCCTTCCGGCCCGGGACTCAGAGTCGACTCTGCGCCTTCGCCGTTTTCATTGTACCAGCCCATTTTTTCCGACACCTGCACCTCGCCCAACGGCTCCACGCCGCGTAACCACGCCGCCCGCAGCGCGTCGCTGCTGCCGTATTTCTGCTTGAGCCACGCCGTCCACATGCGCCGGTATTCGGCCTGAAATGACTCCGGCAGCAACGCGATCGACTTGCGCACATCAGCAATCATCGTGTTCTCGTTGTTGAGCTCCACACACATGATCGCCGGATCTTCCGCATAACGCCGGCCATTGACGCTGTTCACGCGGCCGAGCAGCCGCCGTGCGTAGTCCTCCTGATGGGCCAGATACTCGCCATACCAACGATCGATATTCTTGCCGGCATGGAAGGTCCGGTCGCCATCCGGCACCGGCTGCCCCGGATAACGCCGGTACACGTGCAAATTGATGTTCGCATACACCCCTTCGCGCCCCAGCGCGTCAATGAAATGATCCAGCAGCACCAGCCGCTCTTCCGACAAAGTCCCCGCATTGGCATCCTCCCAGATCACCTCCTTGTTGTACTCCGGGTCCATGAAATGCAGCCGCAGGCAGTTGAAGCCGTACTGCCGCAGCCGCTTCGCCAGCTTGCGCCCATCCTCAATCCCCGGAAAACAGGACGTGCCCGTCACATTTGTGCCGTAAAAACGCAGCGGCACACCGCGATCATCCACAAAAGACTCGCCCGCTGCCCGTACAAAGCCGCTCTGACCAGCCGGCGTTGCGTTGAGAAAGCCCATGTCCACCACGCTCGCCGCCGGCAACTCCAGCCCCGGCACCGGAAAATGCACCCAGCCCGGCGTGTCGCTGCTCACCTGCGCTAACGCCATCGTTCCCATAGCCACAAAGGCCATCGTCATGTTCCGCATTGTCATCGCTATTCTCCATGCTCACTGTGATCACCACGCGACCTGGGCGCTAGCGCCATCTCCCTCCATAGCGCCGCGCGCTAATATTGCCGGCTTCGTCACGATTTACAACGGTCGCCGCCAGGCAAATCATCGCCCGGCGTGTTACGTTACCAGCCTGTTGTGCCATCACCCATTACCCACCACACCACCTGGAGAGTCACGCCATGCGCAAACTCGTTATCGCCCTCGTCCTCTGCGCCGCCGGCGCCTTCGCCCGCCAACTCGTCGTCAACGGCAACTTCAGCGATGAAAACGGCAATCCGTCCCTCAAAGGCTGGCGACACTCCAAGGACGTCTCCGCCGCTAAGGACAGCGACGGCAAAAACAAACTCGTCGTCACCGGCGAAAACCGCAGCGCCAGCCAGACGCTCAAACTCAAACCCGAAGACGGCAAAATCCAACTGAAAATGTGGATGAAAGTCACCAACGTCGTCTACGGCGGCGATGGCTGGCGAACCGGCCGCCTGGCCATGACCTTCCAAGACGAAAAACGCAAGATGGTCGGCCCCTGGCCCGATGTCTTTGGCATGGTCGGCACCAACGACTGGACCTACTGCGAACGGACCTACTACGTGCCCAAAGGCGCCGCCTTCCTCGATTTCAGTGCCTCGAACTTCGGCAAGGCCGGCACCGTCGAATTCAAGGACATTTCCTTCACCGTCGTCGCTGAACGCATCACCGCCCCCGTTGATGCCGCCTGCCCGCCCGAAGCCGGCAATGCCATGGCCATCGACGATGCCTGGCGCCAGCAAACTCCCACCCGCGAGAAAGTCTGCCTCAATGGCCTCTGGCAGTTCCGACCCGTCATGAATGCCGACAGCGAAGACAAGGTGCCCGCCACCGGCGACAGCTGGGGCTGGTTCCGCGTCCCGGCCGTCTGGCCGACCACCCGCTGGACCGACGTCAGCACCCAGAACGCCATCCTCTCACCATACCTAGAAACCGAACTGGGCAAAGACGAAGCCCTCAGCACCCAGGCGTGGTTCCAACGCCGCTTCACCGTCCCCGCCGACTGGCAAAACCGCGATGTCGCCATCGACTTCACCCTCGTCAATACCTACGCCAAGGTCTTCGTCGATGGCGTCCACGCCGGCGAGGTCTGGTTCCCCGGCGGCGAGGTCAATCTCAGCAAGTGGCTCAAACCAGGCCAGGAACAAACCATCGCCCTTCTCGTCAAGGCCATGCCGCTGGATAACGAACGGCTCGACTTCATGGCACCCGACCGCGTCATCGAAAGCAAGGCCACGCTCAAATTCAAAGGCATCACCGGCGATGTCTTCCTTCACGCCCGCCCCATCGCACAGCGCCTCGACCACGTCGCCATCGTCCCCTCCGTTCGTAACAACAGCATCAGCTTCCAAGCCGATCTCAGCCAACCGGACGACCGCGATCTCGTCCTCAGCGCCGAGGTCTTCAGCGCCGACAACCAGCTCCTCAAGAGTTTCCGTTCCCAGCCCCTGCGCCCCTCAGACGCCAGCACCATCGCCTTCTCCGCGCCATGGCGCGACGCCCCTCGCTGGGATATCGACTCGCCCACTCTCCTCACCGCCAAGGTCACTCTCGCCACCACCGACGGCCAGCTTATTGACCAATTCACCCCCGTCACTTTCGGATTCCGCGAATTCTGGATCAATGGCCGCGACTTCATGCTCAATGGCAGCGTCATCCGCCTCCGCGCCCTTCACAACACCAACAGCAACAGCGGCGCCAGCGCGGCAGCCAAGGAAGGCGTTCTCAATACCATCGAACGCATGCGCCGCTACGGCTTCAACTTCCTCATCACGGGCAACTACAACTTCCGCGCCGGCGATATGTCCTACATCGACGGCCTGCTCGAAGGCTGCCAGGAAAGCGGCATGCTCATGTCCTTCAGTCTCCCCCACGTCAGCCACTTCAGCTGGAAACTCCACGAGCCCGACGTCGCCAAACGCTACACCGACATGACCCGCTGGCTCATCCGCCGCGTCCAGAACAACCCCGCCGTCGTCATGTACGCCATGAACCACAATGCCACCGGCTACCACGGCGACCAGAACCCCCTCAAACTCGACGGCGTCTATCAACCCGAACCCAAAGACCTCGACTGGTCAAAGCTCGTCCCCGACAAGGGCTTCGAACGCTGGAACCGCCGCGTCCAGGCCAAGCACTCCGAAAATATCGCCAAAGGCTTCGACGCCAGCCGCCCCATCTACCACCACGAGTCCGGCAATCTCGGCGATGTCTTCTGCATTAATATCTACCTCAACTGGTCACCCCTCCAGGAACGCTCAGACTGGATGGAAACCTGGTCCCGCACCGGCACCAAGCCCGTCTTCTTCGTGGAATGGGGCCTGCCCCACATCTCAACCTGGTCCAGCTACCGCGGACCGGCTTTCATCTGGCGCACCCCCGCATTCCAAAGTCTCTGGGCCGCCGAATTCGCCGCCGCCGAACTCGGCAATGACGCCTACACCCAAGCCATGGCCGGCTCTGCCGCCATCGCCCGCGAAGAAAAACTCTGGGCCACCGGCGAACCATTCGCCTGGAGCAGCCTCTGTCACGCCGTCGGCAACTACCCCTTCTATGTGCCCATCATGGCCAAATACGCACGGGACAACTGGCGCTCACACCGCAGTTTCGGCGTCTCCGCCATGCTCCCCTGGGACCAGGAGACCCTCTGGCGCCGCACTCCCGGCACCGCCACCGTCTTTCTGAATCCCAACGCCTACCAGGGCCTCAAGTCCCCCGGCATCGTCCCTGAACGCATCACCAGCAGCGGCTACCTCTACGACCGCGGCGATGTCAACGACTTCTTCCCCACCGAACTCGGCAAGGAATTCCTCCGCTGGAATCAGCCGCTCTGCGCCTACCTCGGCGGCAAAGCCGACGAACCAACCGACAAGACCAGCGTCTACGCCCCGCGCGAAAAAGTCGCCAAGTCCATCGTCATCATCAATGACACCCGCGCCGAACGCGTCTGCAACTACCAGTGGTCATTCGACGGCCAAGCCACCAAGGGCAGCGCCAAACTCGCCGTCGGCGAAATCAAGATCATCCCCATCACCCTGCGCATGCCCCAGGTCGATACACCCCGCACCTTCGCCGTGGCCTTCGGCTGCAGTTTTGACAACGGCGTGATTTTCACCGACAGTCTCAGCCTCCGCGCTCAGCCCGCGCTGCCCCGCCTCGAACTCAGCGCCACACCACAGCTCTTCGATCCCGCCGGCAAAACCCGCAACTGGCTCAAACGCATCGGGCTGCGCCGGGTCGATATGATCACCGCCAACAGCACGCCCGATCTCTCCCGCACGATCATCATCGGCCGCGAGGCCCTCAGCGCGGCGCCCGCCCTGCCCTGGCTCAGCGATGCCGTCCGCAGCGGCCGGGTGCTGGTCTTCGAACAGACCCAGGAGGTCCTCAGTGAACGCCTGGGCTTCCGCACCAACATCCACGGCCTGCGCGAACTCTTCGTCCGCACCCCCGACCACCCCGCTATCCGCGCCCTCGGCAGTAATCCCGACGCCCTCTTCAAATACTGGCGCGGCCACGCCACCATGACCACGCCGTTCCTCGAAGACCTGCCGCATTTCGAAACCAGCGACCCGCGCTGGAACTGGCATGACTTCAACAACACCCGCGTCTGGCGCGCCGGCAACCGCAACTCTGTCGCCTCCGTCCTCATCGAAAAGCCCAGCATCGGCAACTGGACCGCACTCGTCGACGGCGGCTTCGATCTCCAATACGCACCACTGCTGGAATGCGAACTCGAACAGGGCCGCAGCATCTTCTGCCAGCTTGATGTCACCAGCCGCAGCGAGGACGACCTCAGCGCCACCCAACTCACCCAGGCACTCCTCAGCTACCTGGACAAAGCCCCCGCCCCCCAGCCCACCCGCAAGACCTTCTACGCCGGCAATGACCAGGGCCGCGATCTCCTCCAACAGCTCGGCGTCGCCTTCACCGCCTACACTGACGAACCCCTGGATGCCGACTCCCTGGTCGTCCTCGGCCCCGGCGCCTTCCAGGCCGCGCCGGCCCTGCCCTCACGCCTCGTCAACGCCATCTCCAACGGCTGCAACGCCATTGCCCTCGGCCTCAATGCCGCCGAACTGGCCAGTGTTAATCCCGACCTCGTCGCCGAAGACGGCGTCCAGGACTACGCCCAGCCACTACCCGCCGTGCTCGCCCCGGCACTGCGCGGCGTCAGCGCCGCCGAGACTTACTGGCATACCAAGCTGACCTTCACCGCCCTGCGCCTCGACGGCTTCGAGTACGCCACCCACGCCGTCCTCGCCATGCCCTACGGCAGGGGCCAGGGCGCCATCCAACAGGCCCCGCCGTGGCTCTTCGACTACGTAGCCAAGCCATACCTGCGCACCAGCTACCGCCGCTCGCTCTACCTCACGGCGCGACTCCTCGCCAATCTCGGCGCCACCATGCGCAACCCGCTGCCATCTCTTATCGCCCAAACACCGTCACCTCGCAAAATCGACCTCAGCGAAGGCTGGATCGGCATCGACGATCCCAAAAATACCGGCCGCGAACAAGGCTGGTTCAAAAGCGACTCCGACAGCGCCGCCTGGCCGCCCATCGCAGTCCCCGGCAATTTTGACCTTCTCCGACCCGATCTCGCCAACTACGACGGACATTTCTGGTACCGCAAACGCTTCCCAACCCCCGCAAACCTCAACCTCAATGCCGCCGAACTCTACATCGGACCCGTCGATGACGAATCGTGGGTCTGGCTCAACGACACGTTCCTCGGTGAGGTCACCAAAACCACCAACCCCGAGAACTACTGGAGTTTCCCACGCCTCTACCAACTCAAACCCGGCATGCTCAAAACCGACGGCGAAAATGTCCTCACCATTCTGGTCAATGACACCTATCTGCGCGGCGGCATCCTCGGTAAACCAGCCCTACGTGTACGTGGACCATGGCTCGACAGCTTCTACCTGCAAACCCCGCAGGCCAGCGACGACCCATATCGCTACTACCGCTGGTAAACACAGCGCGCCTTCGCGTGAGATAAAAATTCTTACCTTCCTTCCGGCGGCGTGTCTTGATGCGCAGCGGCAAGACACACCGCCTTCTTCCCTGTCTTCTTCGCGCCTTCACGTGAGAACAAAATCTTACCTGTCTTCTTCGCGCCTTCGCGCCTTCGCGTGAGAACAAAATCTTCCTTGCCTTCCTCCCAGCGGCGTGGCTTGACGCGCAGCGGCAAGACACACCGCCTTCTTCCCTGTCTTCTTCGCGCCCTCGCGCCTTCGCGTGAGACAAAAAGTCCCCATTCGCGCCTTCGCGTGAGGAAAAATAACCGTCTTTGCGTCTTTTTATCGGCGGCGTGACTTGACGCGCAGCGGCAAGACATGCCGCCTTCTTCCCTGTCTTCTTCGCGCCTTCGCGCCTTCGCGTGAGAACAAAATCTTCCTTGCCTTCCTCTTCGCGCCTTCGCGTGAGACAAAATTTGCGGAATCTACGGACAAAAAACACTCCCCATTGCGTGACTAAGGTTGCAAACACCCGAAACACGGGTAATTTAAAGCCTGTTCCGCTACTGCTACCCTGCGCGCATAGTTCAGCTGGTTAGAACGCTATCTTCACACGGTAGAGGTCACAGGTTCGAATCCTGTTGCGCGCACCAGCCAATAATCCAAAAGCCTCCCGGACTCCACCGGGAGGCTTTTTTGTTCCAGACGCAAAGCCCCTTGTCCCACAGGCTTTTGCAACTCCCCGCCCTTCTCCGTTCGCCAACAGAGAAGGCCCTTTCCAGCCCCTCTCGGCCACCTTTTCCGGCCCACCCCGGCAAAATTCTCCGATGAGTAGAATCCCGGGACTCTGCCATGCGTGGCGATTCCATAACTTGGACTATAACACAAATCCTGACCGCTATACTCAGGGTGGACATCGGTCAAGACCTTCTACGCCTATAGCCTTCCCAATTCTTGGGGGCCACTATAATGCACTGTGGCTCCTCGGAATTGGACAGTGCTTAATGTCCTCTACACGTATGGCCTTGTCGATTTTTTGGGGTCCACTATCCCCCAGCGTTTTGAAGTCGACGCCATTGGGCAGTATAGCTGGATCAATTCATCCATTTGGGTCATGGCTTATTCTTTCCGGTGATTTTTTTCTGCGCTGCCTTGACGGTCTCCAGAAAGGCCGTTTCCACCTCTGAAGGCTGTTCTGCGATCTGCTTGCAGTACTTGGCATATTCGGCTTCGGCGTGTGTCAGCGCGTGCTGGTGGCTGACGCTTCCCGCGTCTTTCAAGGTCTTACCGCCCATGGCCACGATCAGTTGCTCTAAGTGTGCCAGCCAATCTTTCATATAGGTCGGTTCATGGTTCATTGCACGAAATTCGGCGGCATCGAAATAGGCAGAAACAAGGGCATTGAGCCGCTTGAGTTCGTCCGCATCAAGGTAGTTCTTGGCCACAGCCACGTCGGCCTTGGTGGGCTGGCTGCCGCTGAATGACAGCAGGCCCATGAACGGCTTGCCTGCATCCGCCCGTGCGGCGACGACTTCTGCCGCAGTTTGGCCGTGGGCAGCGTAGTGCAGCTTGTTTTGCACGGTTTTAAAGAAGGTGACGCTTGCTTCCGCTTTGGGGTCGTAGTCCACGCTGGTGGCATACAGATCCAGCACCTGCCGGTAGAGCACCCTTTCACTGGAGCGAATGTCGCGGATGCGCTCCAGCAGTTCTTTCCAATAGCCACCGCCGCCCAGGTTCTTGAGGCGGGCATCGTCCATCGTGAAGCCCTTGATCAGGTATTCCCGCAGCCGTTCCGTGGCCCAGATGCGAAAACTGGTAGCGATGCGTGAACGCACCCGGTAGCCCAGCGAAATGATGAGGTCGAGGTTGTAAAAAGGCAGGGTACGCGCAACCTCGCGGGTACCTTCAGTGCGAACCTGTCGGAATTCCCGACAGGTTGCTTCCTGGCTCAACTCGCCTTCCGCGTAGATATTGGCAATGTGCTCTACCACGTTGGTGCGCGAGGTCTGAAACAGGTCAGCGAGCTGCTGCTGACTCAACCAAACCGTATCGCCATCAAGACGCACATCAATGGCTGGCGCATGATCGCGCTGGTAGAGAATGATTTCGCCGCCAGGTTGTTCACTCATGAAGCTTCCCCCCGCCACAACGCCCCGTAGCTGCAAGCGGGGGTGTGCGCTTTGCTGATTTCTTTATCACGCATGGCAGCCCAGTGCGTTCCTGCTCTTTGGTCATGATTGTTCAGAGCCCTTGGCGTAAAAATGGTCCGGCCTGTGCTTGGCCAAAAGCTACCTATCTTCCACTATAATTCACCAGATCACCTTGTGCCTCTTCGCCAGATTGAATTGCCACGCTCAAGACGTGTGGAGGTCACGGGTTCGAATCCTGTTACGTGCACCAACCAATATCCAAGAAGCCTCCCGGACTCCACCGGGAGGCTTTTTTGTTCCACGCGCAAAGCCCCTTGTCCCACAGGCTTTTGCAACTCTCCGTCCTTCTCCGTTCGCCAACAGAGAAGGCCCTTTCCTGCCCCCCCGGCCGCCTTTTCCGGCCCACCCCCGCCAAATTCTCCGATGAGCAGAATCCCGGGACTCAGCTACGCGTAGCGATTCTATAACCACATGGAGAAAAGATACTTCCAGAAGCACATTTTTGCCATTTCGGGACATTCTCCGTTTTGGCCATTCGCCGTGACCTCCGCATTTGGCGCCTCAGCGCCGCCAACGGCGAATCACCGCCATCATCATTCAGCCACAAAATCCCCCCGCCCCGCCCAGTCCCGCCATCGCCATTCGCAATCCCCTGCCCAGCGAAACGCCATCCAACCACGCCGTAAATGGCTGCTGCCACTCGCCGCTCTGGCAAAGGCTGCCTGCTGCAACGACGCCTTTCCGCCATCTGCCCACGCGCCTGGGCAACGCCCCAGCCGTCAGCAATTAGGCGACGGCATAGCGCTCCAGCAGCCATAGCATCAGCAGGTGGCCAGCTTCGTGGTGGGCAGCAGTCGAGAGGTCAGCGATGGCGGGTATGTCGTGACGCTCATCCATGGTAACTCCAGGATTTATGTTATTGTCCAGAATCTCATCCGGGGACTGAAACTCAACCAGACTCCCCAGTGCATCACCGGCAAGCTGGCCAAGCAGGCATCCTTGGGCTTTTGATGTGTCATCTATCTATGCCCATGCAGTAATCATCTCCTCGGCTATGCTCCGTTCCTGTTCCAATGTGAGATACGACACAATAAGGCCGTTTCCAAGGAATAAAGCCACAGATATCACTCTCAAATGAAATCTGTGGCTTTTGACGGAAGCATGAATTTGATCAGTCCCTTCTCTGTTCTCTTTTGCACAGTTTGCAGGTTTTGACGTTTACTCCGTTGTGCTTTGTTTCACTTTGGCCTGCACTTCTTTGATGAGGCAAAAAAGCACAGGGACGACAAGCATGGTGATCACCTCGATCAGCATGCCTCCAAAAGATGGAATGGCCATTGGTACCATGATGTCGCTCCCGCGCCCGGTGGACGTGAGAATGGGAATCAGAGCAAGGATTGTTGTCGCAGTGGTCATCAGACATGCTCTTACGCGACGACTGCCTGCCTCCACCACCAGCTTACGAATTTCCTCTTTGGACGTAGCTTCATTTTCGCGGAATAACTGGGTCAAATACGTTCCCATTACAACACCGTCGTCTGTTGCAATGCCGAAGAGTGCCAAGAATCCGACCCAGACGGCCACACTCATATTTATGGGATGCATTTGGAACAAACCACGTATAGATGTTCCAAAGATCTCAAAATCGAGGAACCACGGCTGTCCATAAAGCCAGAGAAGCAGGAATCCTCCAGACCATGCGATAAATACACCGGTAAATATCAGCATGGTTGTGCTGACGGAACGGAACTCAAAGTAGATCAGCATGAAGATGATGAACAAGGCGATCGGCAACACCATGGAGAGCGTCTTGGCTGCCCGGAGCTGATTCTCATAGCTTCCGGCAAATGTGTAACTTACTCCCGGAGGAAGGCTGAACTCGCCACTGTCAATTTTGCTTTTGAGGTATGCCTGGCATTGCTCAACAACATCCACTTCGGCAATTCCGGGCTTTTTGTCGAACACGACATAACCAACAAGAAACGTATCTTCGCTTTTGATCACCTGCGGACCACGTACATACTTGATCTGAGCCAGCTCGGTGATGGGAATCTGTTTGCCCTTTGTTCCGGGAATAAGGACCTTGTCAAGCGCTTCAATGTTATCGCGAAGCTCACGACTGTAACGAACCCTGACCGGGAACCGTTCACGTCCTTCCACTGTGTTGGTCACTTTCTTACCGCCAATAGCGATCTCGACAACATTCTGAAACTTCCGGATTGGGATGCCAAAACGCGCCAAGGCTTTGCGGTCCGGAACAATTTCAAGGTAAGGCTTGCCAACTATGCGGTCGGCAATGACCGCCGAGGCTTCCACGCTTGGAACTTCTTTAAGGAATTTCTCGATCTGAAGTCCTACTTTTTCTATCACATCCAAGCTTGGTCCCTTGACTTTAACACCCATCGGTGCGCGCATTCCGCTTTGAAGCATGACGATCCGAGCGGCGATCGGCTGCAGCTTTGGTGCGGATGTTGTACCGGGAAGCTTTGCGGCCTTTACGATCTCATCCCAGATATCATCCGGAGTGCGGATGTGCTCACGCCATTGCCTAAACGGGCGACCGCTTAGGTCGGGGATCAGTTCTCCGGAACTGTCCCTTGTATACTGGCCGTTTTCATATCTGAAATTGATACGTTTGCCGTCCTTGTCCACTTTGTACTCAGACTTGTAGTTTATTACCGTTTCAATCATAGAGATCGGTGCAGGGTCAAGGGGTGTTTCCGCCCGGCCAAGCTTACCGACTACAGTCTCAACTTCGGGTATTGAACGGAACGCCATATCCTGCTTTGCCAAGATGTCAATTACCTCGCCAATTGAGGCATGTGTCATGGTTGTCGGCATGAACAGGAAAGAGCCTTCATCCAAATCCGGCATGAATTCTTTTCCCAAGCCCGGAAACAGGTGGGTAACATACTGAGCCGGTGGTGATGATTTAATCTTATCAGGCATCCAACCGAATGTTTTACCGAACCCAAGCCAGATTGTGAGGCCAAGGATAAACAACGTAGCGGGAATAGAGAGGAACACAGCCTTGTGATTGAGGCACCATGTCAACATTCTGGGATAGAAATGCTGGAACACTTTGAAGGTGCCAAGAAGTCCACCGATCATGCCCGCAACAAAGACAAGGTTGCGAACCATTCCTTTTTCCGGCCCTAAAGGCTCCCAGTCAGCAGTCAAAAGGTAACCGACAGCTGTAATGGCGACAAAGATGGCAACCCGTGGTCCCCATATCCTGACCTTCTGAGGTATATGTTCTTCCGCAAGCCGATACACTCCCCACAGACCGAGAAGCACACCACCGATCACGGACATCTTCCATGCGAGCAGACCACCGGCGATAATCAGGGTGACATTGAGAATTTGTCTAAGGCGTCGACCGCTTACCTTCCCGCAGAACAGAACATGCGCGGCGGCGGGAAGAATTGTCAAGGCGATGACAACGGAGGCCACCAACGCAAATGTTTTGGTGTAGGCCAACGGCTTAAACAACTTCCCCTCGGCTCCGATCATTGTGAACACCGGCAGGAAGCTGACGACTGTCGTCATAACGGCGGTCAAGACCGCACTGCCGACTTCTGACGAGGCCCTGTGTACGACCTCAAGCTTCGATTCGGCAGGATCGGCTTCATCCAGGTGTTTGAGGATGTTCTCACAGATCACAATCCCCATGTCCACGATGGTGCCAATTGCTATAGCAATCCCTGACAGCGCAACAATATTGGCCTGCACATTAAACAGCTTCATGCCGATGAAGCATAAAAGGACCGCAAGAGGTAGCATTGAACTGATGATCGCGCCACTTCGCAAGTGCATCACCATCACCAGAACCACAATGATCGTGATGAGAATTTCCTGGACTATGGCCTCGTTAAGCGTACCGAGTGTTTCGTAGATCAGACCGGTACGGTCGTAGAAAGGAACCACGGTTACTTTGCTGAGGGTGAGCCACTGCGGCCATTGATCCCGTGGTGTGCCTCGAAGGTAGGTCTGCCATTTTTCCTGATTGAGTTTTCCGTCGGCATAAGCTTTGAAACCCTGATCCAGCGCAAAACCGGTGATCTCTTCACGGCTGACGCCCTTGTCTGTAATGACTGCTTTGGAAGGCAGGGACTCCTTAGTTGCCTCAATCTGCTGCTTGACATTTGAAATAACGCGCAGTGGATTGTCGCCATAACGGGCAACGACAACGCCTCCCACAACGGGGGCACCATCTTTATCCAACGCGCCGCGCCGTGTGGCCGGTCCCAGCTTCACGGTGGCAACGTGTTTGACTAATACAGGGATGTCGTCGGCATTGACTTTTATAACGCTGTTTTCAATGTCCTCAAGTGTCTTGATAAAGCCGATACCACGGATGAAGTATTCAGTTCGGTTGACCTCAATGCTCTTGGCTCCGACATCAATATTCGCACTCTGAACCGCATGGTATACCTCCTCGACGTTGACACCGTATGCCCGCATGGCGTCCGGATCGACATCCACCTGATACTCCCGGACATATCCGCCGATAGATCCGACTTCAGCCACCCCGTCGGCAGAAAGTAACCAATATCTTGCATACCAATCCTGCGTGGTTCTGAGCTCTTCCTGATCCCATCCGCCGGTCGGTTTACCGTCAGGGTCCAGACCTTCCAGTGTGTACCAATAGATTTGCCCGAGAGCTGTCGCATCCGGACCGAGTGTCGGTTGAACCGATGGAGGAATCGCTCCGGCCGGAAGGCTGTTGATCTTTTCCAGCACACGGGTGCGCGACCAGTAGAATTCCACATCTTCCTTAAAGATCACGTAGATAGTGGAGAAACCGAACATGGAGTAGGAACGAACCGTTTTTACGCCCGGGATGCCCAACAGTTGCACGGTCAGGGGGTACGTAATCTGGTCTTCCACATCCTGCGGGGAGCGGCCCATCCACTCTGTAAAAACAATCTGCTGATTCTCACCGATATCAGGGATGGCGTCCACCGGCACCGGATAACGCTGCAGACCGCCTGCCTCCCAGTCGAACGGAGCCATAAGAATGCCCGCGAACACCACCGCAACAGTGAAGAGCATGACGACGAGTTTGTTCGTCAGGCAAAACCTCATCAGTGTGCCGACAACTGAGCGTTGTTCGGGAATCTCTTTGGAAATTTCTGTATTGTTATTCATCAGAGCCTCCTGTGGATTCTTCTTTGATCTCCTTTTCGATTTCTCCACAGCGAAGCATCATTTCCCCGTAATAGGGGTTGGCAATCTGATCGCTTGACTGAATCCATGACGCTCCCTTGTTATCAAACGCCATCGGGCAGGACGCTTTGTACATCTTCAACTTGCCGGGGGAGAACACCTGTACCGTCTGAATCAGTTGATCCGAAAGCATGGAAAAGGCTTCGCGTTGTTTGTCCAGTGCGCTTTTTCCCTGCAAGGATTTAAGCGCCGCATTCAATCCCATTAGGTGGTCCATCCAGACCATGTGGGCATCACCTTTGAGTAGCCCCATGTCCACCGCTTTCAGATTGGTGACAATTGTATCGGTCTTCGCAACGACCGTGTCCGGCTTGTCGTCGGCCAGAGCCTGTTGGATCGCGAGATAGCTCTCCACAACTGCTTTGAACTGATTACTGAATTCTACCGGCACTTTGAATTTCTTCTCGGCCGCAGCCTTTTTCATTCCCTCCATTGCGTGATGGGCATGAGCGTTACCTGCAGTACCGTCATCCGACATCATACTGGGTTTGGCCTGTATCTGGAGTTCCGCATCCAGCTTGAAAGCGCCTCTGGTAACAATACGGTCGCCTTCCTTGAGCCCACTGGCGACGACATAGAAGTTTCCAAGCCTTGGTCCCAGCGTGATTTCGCGACCTTCATATGTTGGTTTATCCTTATCGGGTACTTCCAGATAGACAACAGCCCGTTTTCCGGTCTTCATCGCTGCAGAAACCGGGATCACCAATGGGGCGTTTCCGGTCTCTTCCGCCACGTACCCAAGGGATTCTGCGCTGACCAGAGGCATGTCGCACACATCGCAATTACCCGGCTGATCCTTTATAATTTCGGGATGCATCGGGCTGATCCATTTCCCTCTGAGGTCGCTGTTCATCACTTTGCCGTCCCGGGCAACCTTGGTGCGGACCACTGCCCTGACAAACATTCCGGGTTTCAGCGCAAGATTTTCATTCTGCACAGTCACGCGAACTTTTGCGGTCCGGGTGGCAGGGTCAATCACAGGATCAATAAACGAAATGGTTCCCTTGAAGGTTCGGCCTGGGTAGGTCTCGGAGGTAAATTCAACATGTCCGCCATACCTGATCCAGTCCAGATCACTTTCATAGGCATCCAGTTTAACCCAGACCGAGGAAAGGTCTGCAATGGTGTAAATCCGGCTTCCCGTCTGAACATACATGCCTTCCT
Organism: Lentisphaeria bacterium; assembly: GCA_028706165.1. Classification (GTDB taxonomy): domain Bacteria; phylum Verrucomicrobiota; class Lentisphaeria; order Oligosphaerales; family Oligosphaeraceae; genus Oligosphaera. The sequence goes on from JAQWBY010000013.1 coordinate 21,253, forward strand.
GCGCGTTTTTGTGAATCACAATACCTTTACCCGGCGCATGGATGGTGACATGGTCAGTGACCACTTTGGATTTGATGATTTCGTCAATCTGGGCCTTGGTCAGTCCCAGAAGACGCAGCTTTTCACGGGATGCATTCACCGTCGTAAGCGCCGTGCTTCGGATGATCTCGGATTCACTTGCCAGCAGATTGTCACGAACCTTGATGGCCTGAAGCAATTCCTCCTGTGCGGTCAGCAGATCCGGGCTGTAGATTTCAACCATATGATCGCCTTTTTTGACCGGGATTCCGGTGTAGTTGATGTAGAGACGGTCCAGACGACCGGGAACCCATGCCGAGATGTAGGAGACACGGGTTTCATCGTAATCAACTTTTCCAACCATTCTGACTTCCGCTTCGACAAACTTTCTTGTGACATCAGCCGTTTCAAGGTTCATCAGCTTAGCCGCATACTCGCTAACCGAAACTTCACGCTCCCCACCGCCGTCCGCGCCGTCTTCGAGAGGAATCAAATCCATAAAGCAGATTGGGCATTTCCCCGGTTTGGGAAGTTTAATTTGTGGGTGCATGGAGCAGGTCCAGGTCTCGGCCTTCTTCTCCGCCACCGGGACATCCCCACCTTCTGAGTGGTCATGGCTGTCCTGAGCTCGGAAAACAGTCCTCTGCAACACCATTCCGGCCACCACACTCACAATGATTACAAGGGCCAGTTTCCCTATTCTTTTCGCGTTTTCCCGATTAAATTTCATGTTGTCTCTCCGTGCTTATAGTCTTTCTGTTAAAAATCATACGAATTGGTTTCCTTAAAAGGTTCATTATCAGCAATGCCGCCAGATCAGTTTCGTATTGGGGGATAAGATTTGCGGCGATTGTGCTGAGAGCCCCGCAACCGAGTCCGAAAACCAGCTGTTCTCCCCGTTTTGATGGTGAAGTCTTTGGTTCGATCAGCATGATGAAGGCGAAGAAAAAGTTGGGCAACATAAGAGCGCCGGACAACGGAACTCCGACCAGCATGGCAAAGAGCACTCGACCTGTGATGTAGGCGAACGTCATTTCGAGTCGCTTTAACCTCAGAAGAATTATCCCCGCCCCAACGATGATTACCGGAGACAATGACGAGCCCCACCAATTGACTTGGTTGGATAGAGCCAATCCAGCTATGAACAGTCCCAATGCCGCCGGGTTAAAAACATGGTTTCCCTGTATTTGAATGAACCGTTTTGAAGAGATCGCAGCGAAAGCGGCAAGCCAGACAAACATGAGGTTGGTGCCGGGAGATGACAGCATGCCAATGATAGAGCCGGTGATCACCGCGCTTTGAAGCATCTGCGGCTTTGCTTTGCCCCAAAGCATCCATTCTGTGAACACAGCCGCCAGTATCCCATAGGTCAGAACCCACAATTTGGCAGCGGGATCACCTGTGAACACCCCAACCCCGGCAAGCGTTGCAAGAAGAAGGATAATTTGTATCTTGGGAGATTTAATGTTGATGTTCATGACCACTTTCTCCCTTTGAATGCTTGGGAAGCACAATCAGCTTTCCGGTCATGTCCCCGTGCTCAGGTCCGCAAAATACACTGCAGAAGATCGGATACTCACCGGGAGCGGAAGGAGCGGTAAAAAAGGCGGACCTCCTTTTACCCATCGGCATATCGGTGGAAAAATCGATCTCAGGAATCATCACTCCATGTGTCACATCTTTGCTCATCACTCGCAGCTCAACATCCTCACCCGCAATAACGACCAGAGGGTCGGGAACAAAGCGATATTGTTCCGCGTCAAATTCCACAACTCTCTTGCCGTTTATCAATTCGCCGCTTGGCGTATAATTTTCGGATTCGTTTAATGATCGGCGTTCAGTGCTCTTGCCATGATGAGACGGATCAGAGTGATCGTGTCCATGGTGGGACTTGCCGTAGTTGCTCCAGAGAGTGATCGCGAGCAAGGCCACCAAACCAATGGAGCCGATCCAACGATACATTTTGTCTTGTTTGGTAGTCATTGCTCGCTCTCCTCTATTGCTTAGTGATGGTGTCCACTGTGAGAGTCGTGTTTCTTTTCCTGATTCTTTGCCGCTGGGGCCTCATCAAGAACCACTCCTTGGTCTTCCAGTGCTTTGATATATTTGTCAGGGTCGGCCTTGATCTTTCCTACGCACCCGGGGCAGCAGACGTAGATCCGCTTGCCATTCACGTCGGCGTACAGCTTTTTGTTGACCTTGCCGCCCATCACCGGACATTTTTCCTGTACCTTCGCTACAGTTTCTCCTTTGTCCTTCAGTACCTTGATGTATTTATCAGGGTCTTTCTCGATGGTGGAAATACAGCCTTTGCAGCAGACGTAGACACGGTGGCCGTTCACATCGGCGTACAATGACTTGTTGATTTTGCCGCCCATTACCGGGCAGGTCTCCTGCGCTTTCTTGGTTTCATGATGTTTGCCGTGTTCGTCCATTGCCGAGGCGGTGATGGAAACCATCAGAGCAGCGATCAAAGCGGTTAGTTTCTTCATGGTTATTCTCCTTTGGAGTTGGGTTCATTGTTAAGAACGAGCGCACTCAATTCCGCCGCCCTTATCCGGGAGTTTGCAGATTGTCTTGCGCTTGTCAGTTGGAATTCGAGCAATGTCCTTTCCGCATCCAGCAGATCGGAATAGCCCACCTGTCCTGTTTCAAATCCCTTCACCGCGACATCGATCGCCTGTCGCGCTTTGGGGATCAAAGAGTTTGCGTAGAGCGAGAATTTCCTGCGGGCGTCACTGTAGTAATAGGCAAGCAGGTCAAACTGCGCCTGAAGCTTATGCTCCATATCCCTTTTCTTTTCTTCGACGCTCAGTCGCCGGTTGCTCGCTTCCTGTACCGATGCATTAATGCGGTCACGCCAAATCGGAATGTTGATGGAGAACATCAGCGCCGTGGGGTTTTCACCACCGTCAATATCAGTATGTTCAACGCCGACAGTGAGATCGGGGTAGTAATCCTTTTTCGCCAGTTTGACGCTGTAATCTTCTTTGGCAATCAGCAGATCAAGCCGGTTCAGGCCCGGGTTGTTCAACTTCAGGCGGCGGGCGATATCCTTGATGTCAATATCGTCCGGAGTGTCCGCTGATTTATCCGGCCAGGGCAGGAGCTTGTCAGCAGGGATGCTGAGCAGAGCGTATATTTTGGATGAAAACGGTTTCCTGAGATTCTCAAGCTCCTTAATGCGATCCTCGAGTTTGCCCTGCTCAACCTGAACTTGTATCAGGACATTCTGAGGGAGTTTGCCCGATTTGAAGCGGATAGAGGCCACACCTTCAATTCCTTTCAGAAGCTCAAGGTGTTGGCGATTCAACTCAACCGCTTCGCGCAGATAAGCGTATTCGTGGAAGGCCGATTTTATCTCTTTTCCGAGAAGGAGCCGTTTGCTCTGGTACTCCTGAAATTCAGCTTTCGCGCTTTGAACAGCGATCTGTTCTTTCAATGACAGTTTCCCAAACCATGGGAAGGTTTGAGATACAGCAACCTTTTGTTCCTGTGGTCCGGTTTTGGTTTGGACCTCTTCTACAAAGTATCCGTAGGTCAATCGAGGGTCAGGCAATGACGAAGCTTGAGGTACTTTGTTTTTTGCGGCCTGCCAGCTGGCATGGACCGACCTGAGTTCCGCACTGTTCGCTTCCGCCACTTTTAGCAGTTCGTTGAGCGATAACGAGTCACCCGGAGTAAACGCTTCCGGCGCGACGCCCCCCGGCCCATGTCCATTCAGCTTTGCCCCGTTACGATATTCACTGTTAAATGTCTGTGAAGAAGCGCATCCTGCCAGGAGTGCAAGCAGAGCTGGCAACGCCATTATCAGTTTTTGTTTTCTACGCATGATGTTTTCTTTCCCTTTGTAAAGTATGCAGCAGTTGAAGCAGCTCCTGCAGATCCACCGGTTTTTTCAACGCGAAGTCCGCGCTCAGATTATTCCGCTCATCATCGGTCATTCCATCGAGGTGCCCGCTGATCAACACGTACACGTCGATGTCGAAGTTGTTTTTGCGAGAGGCTCTGATCAGCAGATCCCCATTCACCTCGGGCATCCGGTAGTCGGTAATAAGCACATCCGCATGCGCACCGCTGCTGAAGTGCTGATACGCCAATGCCGGATTGTCAAAGCAGAGCGCCTCATAGCCCTCATTCGTCAGAATGAGTTCCCAGGATCTCAAGAGTGCTTTGTCATTGTCTACGATTGAAGTGGACCCCAAGTCAAAGACAAAAACGAACGAATTATCAGTGGACTCATGGATTCACGCAGGCATTTGGCTGCGAAGCCGCAGGCCGCATCTCCGCAGGAGAGCGGCTGAGCAGCCCCAATTTAAAGTCCGCCCCGCAGGGGGC
>JAQWBY010000239.1 GCA_028706165.1 Lentisphaeria bacterium
GACGACTTCATGCCCTTCTACCAGCTGATCAAGCCCAAGCTCAAACACGTCCATATCAAGGACTACCAGCGCGGCGAGAATGGGCAGTTCAAGCTCTGCATGCTCGGCGAAGGCGACATCCCGCTGGAGAAGATCATCAAGCAGCTCCAGGACGACAAGTACAAGGGCTATTTCTCCTTCGAATGGGAGAAGAAGTGGCACCCCGAGCTGGCTGAGCCCGAAGTGGCCTTCCCGGCTTTCGTTACTTTCATGAAGCGCCTCGACCAGAAAAAGGCCCGCTGAACGAGCACATATCCCCATAACGCCAACGCGCCCCTGCCGTGCAGCTGATGCACGGCAGGGGCGCGTTGCGTTGACGATGGGAAAGGCCTTCTCTGGACGCTGACTTATTTTCCGCGGAGGAGCGCCGCGCGGTCGGCGAGGGGCGCTTTGAGGGCGCTTTCGAGGACGACTTCCATGATGATGAAATTGGGCTCGATCATGTCGTCGAAGCTATCCGCCCATGAATTGAGCTCGTTGGACATTGCCAGGCCGCCGCTGGTGAGCGACACCAGATTGTTGAAGTTGACGGTTCGCGTTGCGGCTTTTTTGGGCACATTGGGGCGCAGGCCGGCCTCGAACAGGCGGGTATTGACGGCGTCGGCCAGTTCCAAGCCCCGCTCGACGTGTACCTGGTAGTTGATTTCTGACGGCATGATCATGAACGGCTTGCCCTCGCAGGAATGGCCGTTGAAGAAGAAATCCGCCGCGTAGCGTTCAACGAGCGCCAGCATGGCGCGTGCTTCAGGGGTGTGGATATTGCCCGGGGTGGCATCGTGCATGATGTTGAAGCCGTCGGCATTGGGGTAGCCGCCGGGGTGTTTGACGCGCTCCAGCGGCAGGGGGAAATAGCGCTTGCTTTCCCGCCATTCGATGGGCTGGCCGTCAGGCCATTCGCCCTGGCAGGCCTTGCGGAAGGTCACTTTGTCGGTGCCCTGCAGGTGGTCCTGCGAGATGGCCCGGCCGTCCATGTTTACGCAGGGGAGGAAGATGATACGGAACTGCGGCACGAGTTCCAGCAGCTTCGGGTAGCTGCGGCCGCGCAGGTCCTTGCCGGTCTCCAGCAGATGAATCATGTTCAGCGTCGCGACTACGCCTTCCGGTTCGGCGCCATGAAAGCCCGTCGCCCAGATGATCGTCTGCTTTTCCGGCTTGCCGTAATAGCATTCATAGGCGTCTGATGACGACGATGCCGCCCACGTGCTCTGTCGCGGCCCGCCGTCGTTGAACTCGCCATAAAAGACGGCGAAGAGCGGGAAGCCGGCCGCCGTCTGGCCGATGACTTCGCAACGGCCCTTCTTGACGCCCAGGCAGACTTCGGCGACTTCCTCCGGCCGGCAGCGCCACCAGTCCGGGCGTTGGGCCTGGCCGCCATACTCAGATTTTGGGAAACGGAGATTTTGATACGCGTCGCGCAGTGATGCCATGGTCGCTTCCTCAGGTGTGCATTGCTTTTGCGGGTTCAGGCAGCCGGCGCAGGCCAGTGCCAGAACAATGGGCATGAGTCGAATGGTCATTGTGTAGATTCTCCAGGTTGCTTAGCGCTGGGCACGGCAAGCCGTGCCCCACAGAACGCGCGAGTCGTATGGTTATTGCGAAGGTCCTTCGTGCTGGGCTTCCTCCCCGGAACAGCACACTGTAATGCGTGGCGGCGGCACTGCAAACGCCGGGGCGTCGTGCCGCATCGGTTTCGGGTGGGTTACTCACGGACGTTTTTTGTCGGTGGGGGGATTCGGTGCGGTCTGGGGGCCCTGCCCGTCCCGGAGGCCGAGGAGGAATGCTTTGGCGCAGCTGCCGAGGGCGCCGCGGCGATAGCCGCCTTCCTGGACGACTAGCGTCGGCAGACCCAGTAGGCCGATGGCCTTGCCGACGGTGCTGAAATCCGCGGCTTTGAGGTCCCAGGTGCCCGTGGGGTCGCCGCCGGCGGTGTCCAACCCGAGGCAGACCAGCAGGTAGGCCGGCTTGAAGTCGCGAATGCGCCGGAGGGCCCTGCCGAGAGTCTGCAGGTAGAGCTCCGGACTGATCTTCTCTGGCAGGGGATAATTATGGTTAAAGCCGCGGCCGGCGTCCTCGCCGGTTTCGTCGGCAAAGCCGGTGAAGTATGGATATGCGAAGCGCGGGTGGCCGTGAATGGACTGCGTGAAGACGTCTGCGCGTTCATAGAAGATGTCCTGCTGGCCATTGCCGTGGTGGTAGTCGATGTCCAGCATGGCGATGCGGCCAAAGGGGCTGAGGTATTGCGCGGCGATGGCGGCGTTGTTGAAGTAGCAGAAGCCGCCGAAGACGCCACGCTCGGCATGATGGCCGGGCGGCCGCACCAGCGCATAGGCGATCTTGCGGCCGGCGAGGACTTCCTGCGCGGCGGTGAGCGTGCAGTCCACGGCGCGCCGGGCGGCGATGTAGGCATGGCGACTGATGGGCGTGAAGGTGTCCAGGCAATAGTAGCCGGCGCGGATCGGCAGGTCCTGAGGTGGCCGCGAGCGATTGCGCAGCGGAAAGACGTAGGGATACAGCGGCGTGCGGTCATCAATCTGAGCTGACACCCGCTTGAAATACTGGACGTAGCCCGGGTCGTGCACCGCAACAATCGCCTCGTCGGGAAAATGCGCCGGCGGCAGCTCGGTGAAGGCGTCGCTGCTTGCTAGCGCCTGCCGGATGGTCTTCACTCGCGCTGGCGATTCGACATAGCCGCGTTCATGGACATGGTGGATTTCGTGCTGGTCGCTGACCACCACGGCGATGCGGCGCAACGTCGACGGGCTGGATGCCGCGCTCTTCTCGGCATTGTCACGCACGCCGTTGTAGCGCGGTGCCCGCAGTTGCACTGGGTCGTCTTTGATGGACGCCAGCACCATGCGGATGTAGTCCGGGCTGCAGAGCTCCGGGTACTTGCGTTGCAAGATCGCCTTGACCACGTCGCGCACGTAATCCGGGTGCAGTTTCGTTTCCTGACCGAGATCGTCAAATACCAGGTATGGCGGATTGTCGCCGCCGGCTTTGACCGGCGTTTCGTAGGCCGTGCCGGCGATGGGTCGCGCGCCGTAGCGCTCGTAGAAGCGCAAACGCGCGCGATTCTGTTTGAGAATGGCCGGGTCGCGGCATAGCGCCGGGGCGTCTGGCAGACATTCGTAAAACAGACCCCTCACGCCTAGCGACAGCGCCTCGCTGCGAACGCGGTCGTACAGGGCACCGCCAACGCCGCGGCCAGCCAGGCGACTCGCACTGGCCAGGTAGTCCAAGTACGCGAAGGACAGACCGGCATCGTGGTCGAGCAGGGCCAGACCCAACAGCTGCTGGCGTTGGTCCTCGGCGACGTAGAGGATCGTTCGAAAACCGTATTTGAGCGGGTGTCGCAGGACGTCCGGAATACGGTCGATCTTCTTGTGTTCCAAGCCGGCGAACTGCTCTCGCAGCAAGTCCTGGGCCTGAGCCAGAGTATGCTGGTTGACGGGCGAAATGTCGTCAAAGACTCGGCGGATGCGAAACATCGCGATGCCTCCTGACTGGTGTGTGGCACTGTAGCGCTATTACAATAGCAAGACAGCGGTGGCGATGAAAGGACATACACAAAAGGCACTACGTGCTGCCTGCCAAGAATCCGCGTTTTGATCTGTCCAATGCCGGAAAAGCTGATATTGTATGCCTGTCGTCAGGCATTGCCGCAAAGAATATCACATTTTTTTGAGCCGCCGTAATAGTGAAAGGACCGATCATGCACCTGCTGAAAACGATGTTGTTGCTCGCTATCCCCATGAGTCTGGCCATGGCGGAGGGCCTGCCGCCACCGAGCGTCGACGAGGTCGTGGCGAAGATTCGCCCGGACCGCCCGCGGCTGTTCATCAACCAGGACATGCTGCCGGGGCTGCGCGACTACGCCAATGGCACTGCCAAGAGCTACCTCACGGCGCTCCTGCGCAAAGTCGATGGCTACCAGCCGTCCACCGAGCTGGAGTTCCGGCCGGAGTATGTGCGACTTGACGACGAGGGCCGGATGGTCTTCATCCGCAATCGCGGCGACCAGAACGCCTGCGAATACGGCGTCAAGACCGATGGCGGTTTTCCCGCCAATGAATGTGCCCTGGCCTGGCTGATCACTGGCAAGGAAGAGTACCGCGTGAAGGCCATCGCGTACTTGCGTCTGCTGGTGAAATTTGTGCAGTTGTCGGATCATTCGCGGATCCTGCCCAACTGGTACAACTTCTCGCGTACCTGCGGTCTGGCGGCCTACGACTGGCTTTACGACACGCTGACGCCGGATGAACGGCGGGAGATTCTGCTGCCCTTGCTGCAGCACATTAAGCACATGCAGAACCCGGGCTACCAGCGCAATGCCGGCGGTGCTGACGCTGGCTATTATGGCGAGCCGACGCTGCGCTGGTACGGCGGCTTGGTCGGCTATAAGGCCGGTGTCGACGATGCCCTCGCCGAGGAGCTCCTCCGCCCTGGCTACGAACACTACGTTACCGTCATGCAACGGCGTGACGAGGTATCGGGCGGCAAGGGCCTGCTCATTTCTCCTACTGTCGGCTACAGCCTCGGCGCCTATCCCTGGGCGAGCTACAACTTCCTGCATTCACTCCAGTCGGCCTGCAGCATTGACGGGCGGCAGCATTGGATTCATATGCGCGACTACGCCAACTACTTCAGTTGGATGAGCATCCTCGGCGCCGATGGCCGTTTTTACGAATTTGGCTGGGGCGACGCCGGTCATAGCAGCAATGTCATCGGCACCGGCTTGATGTACACGCACCTGGCACAGGCCATCCATTTCTACGGGCGTGACTTTCCTGAGCAAGCGAAGATCACGCAGGCGATCATGACTCTTCTACCCGGCAACCACCGCATCAATACCTGGAGCTTTCCCTTTACGCCATTCCTGCTGACCAACTTCGACGCCAATGTCGTCATTGACAATCCCGAAGCCGTCATCAGCGACGGTCGCCTCGGCGAATTCTTCCCCTCCTATGGGCTGGTCAATGTGCGCTCAGGTTTCCGCGCCGACTCGACCTACGCGTCGCTCAAGGCCGGCGCCAAGCACGATGGCCATCAACACTACGACGAAAACAGCTTCGTCATCTACAAGCACGGCTTTCAGGCGCTGGACACCGGCACCCGCGGCGAGACTGAGCACCATCTGGTCTATTATCCCCAGACCCTCGCCCACAACAGCATCTTGATCCGCATGGCCGACGAGCCCCTGGCCCGCCACTGGTACCCCGCCAACGCGCCGAAAATCACCGCAAAGCTCTTCAGCGACGGCGGCCAGAACGCCCGCCGCAAGGCCGTCAATCTTGGCTTCGACCAGTCGCCCTACCACGTGGTCAGCGGTGGCGACGCCACCCTCTGCTACTCAGACAAGAAATGCCGGGAGGCCGTCCGCCAGTTCGTCTACTTAGCGCCGGACTGCTTCGTGGTCTACGACCGGGTTGCTTCCGTCAAGCCGGATCAGCAGAAAGTGTGGCTATGGCATACCCAGAACGAACCGACCGCGCTGGCGCCGGAGCTCTTCCAGGCCGGCAATGGCCAGGGCGCCATGGCCGTCAGGACGCTCCTGCCCATCGCCGCCAAGCACGAGGTCATTGGCGGACCCGGCAAGGAATACTGGACTAACGGCCGCAACTGGGAAATCTTCGACCAGGAAAAACGCTTCGCCAAACCCGACAGCCAGTACGGCCGCTATCGCCTGGAAGTGTCGCCCGCCGCAGACGGCGAGAAGACGCGTTTCCTGCACTTGCTGCAAGTCGGCTTGGCGCCAATCCAAAAACTGGCCCAGGCTCGGCTGCTCCAAACCGAAACTCAGGACGGCATTGAGCTGACCTGCCCGGAAACGCAACGCCGCTACCAGCTGTTCTTCAATCGCGATGGCCTCATTGGCGGACACATCCGCGCCTGGGACGTCGCCGGCCAGAGCATTCTCGACCAGCCGCTGCTTCCCGACCGCGACCCCATCACCCGCTAACGACAAAAACGACCTGCGGCGGCAACATCGTCGAAGCGCCGCCGCATGGCGATAATCGTGGCTAGTTAAGTCAAAGGACCGATCATGCACCTGTTGAAAACAATGTTGTTGCTCGCTATGCCCGTAAGTCTGGCCATGGCCGAGGGTCT
>JAQWBY010000014.1:0-6504 GCA_028706165.1 Lentisphaeria bacterium
GGCACCTACGGCATCCTCCCCCTCGAATGGCTCGAAAATTTCACCGTCCTCACCGAAATCGGTGAAGCCGTCAGCGACAAGCTCCGCTTCCGCCAGGAACAGGCCGCCATCGTCGACGCCCTGCTCCAGGACCGCCAAGCCGAAGCCGACGAGCGCTTCCGGCAACGCGTCGCCACCATCACTGCGCCGCCCCCGCCCGGCGACAATGTCCTGCCGCCATCCTTCCAGGCCACACTACGGCCCTACCAGCTCGACGGCCTGCGCTGGCTCCTCCACATGCAGCGCAATGGCCTGGGCGCGTGTCTGGCCGACGACATGGGCCTCGGCAAAACCGTCCAGGTCCTGGCCCTGCTGGAAAGCCGCCGCTGCCGCCCCGACGTGCACCGGCCGTCCCTGATCGTCATGCCCAAATCACTGCTCTTCAACTGGCAGGCCGAAGCCGCGCGCTTCGCACCGCAACTGCGCCTGGTCATCCACGCCGGCTCTGCCCGACAATGCCGTCCCGACGCCTTTGCCGCCGTCGATCTCGTGCTCACCACCTACGGCACCCTCCGCAATGACGCCATCAAACTCGCCAAGGTCCACTTCGATTACTGCATCCTCGACGAATCCCAGGCAATCAAAAACCGCGACAGCGCCACCGCCCGCGCCGCCCGCGTCATCAAAGCCAAGCACCGGCTGGTCATGACCGGCACGCCCATGGAAAATCACCTCGGCGAGCTCTTCAGCCAACTCGATTTCCTCAACCCCGGCCTTGTCGGCGCCAAACTCCCCGGCGGCCCCGCCGTCACCGGCGGCAACCTCGCGCCCGAAGCCCTGCAACGCCTGCGCCAGGGCGTCAGGCCATTCATCCTCCGCCGCACCAAGCAGCAGGTCGCCAAAGACCTGCCACCCAAAAGCGAACAGGTCATCTGGTGCGATATGGACGAACTACAACGCCGCGAATACAACGAACTCAAAGAATTCTACCGCCAAGCACTCATCGCCAAAGACGAAAAAACCAGCACCAGCACCACTGGCAGCATCGACGCCCTCGCCGCTCTCCTTCGTCTCCGCCAGGCTGCCTGCCACCCGGCGCTGCTGGATGACAAACGACTCGACGACGGCTCAGCCAAACTCGACCTCGTCGAAGAACGCCTCCTCACCCTCTGCGACGCTGGCCATAAAACCCTCGTCTTCTCCCAATTCACCACCTTCCTCCGCATCGTACAGCGCCGCCTCGTCAACAACGGCATCGATTTCTGCTACCTCGACGGCCAGACCAAAGACCGCGCCGAACTCGTCAATAGTTACCAAAATGATCCAGCCAAACAGGTGTTCCTTATCAGTCTCAAGGCCGGCGGCGTCGGCCTCAATCTCACCGCCGCCGACTATGTCTTCCTCCTCGACCCCTGGTGGAATCCCGCCGTCGAAGCCCAGGCCATCGACCGCGCCTACCGCATCGGCCAAACCCTGCCCGTCTTCGCCTACCGCGTCGTCACCCGTGACACCGTCGAAGAAAAAGTACTCAAACTCCAAGAGCAAAAACGCCGCCTCGCCAACACCATCCTCGGTAAAGACGCAGCGGACAGCATCGAAAAACGCCTGACCCACGACGATCTGCGCTTCCTGCTGTCATGAACCAGCACACTAGCAACACCAAATTCGCCGGCCAACACGGCACCAAATAGCACCGGCTTCTTGCCAATCCACACGACGGAACTATACGTTATTCCCTTAGTCTTAGAAGTAGTTAGCCTTAGAAATTCTACTTCTTATGCTAGTATTGTTGTTTCACTAAAAACGAAAGTAGGTCCATCATGAAAAAATTCCTCGCCCTGGTCGCTCTCTGCTCTCTGTTTGCCCTGCCCGCCTTTGCCGCTGACGACAGCTGGTCGCAGGATTTTGCGGCGGCCAAAAAGGCCGCCAAAGAAGCCAACAAGCCCATTCTAGTTGACTTCACCGGCTCCGACTGGTGCCGCTGGTGCATCAAACTGGACGAAGAAGTCTTCGCCAAAGACGCCTTTAAGACCTACGCCAAAGACAATCTCATTCTCTTCAAGGCCGATTTCCCACGCCGCAGCTCCCAGTCCGACGCCGTCAAAGCTCAAAACCGCAAACTCGCCGAACAGTTCAAAGTCGAAGGCTTTCCTACCATTTTTCTTATTGACCACAATGAAAAGATCCTTGGCCAACTCGGCTACCAGCCCGGCGGTCCCGAAAAATACGTTGAAGGTATTAAGGCTGTCCTGAAAAAAAACACTAAATAAGTGTTGCTGAGCTGACTAATAATTCTCAGCCAGACAAAAACCGGGCCCGCATTCGCAACCACGAATGCGGGCCCGGTTGTTTGTTGCACTACTACACGCTGCAGCCCAGCGTCACTTGGTCAGGAAGCTCTGGAAGTCCGGATAGGCCTCGTTGCTATGCTCGGCCAGGTCCAGCCCCAGCAGTTCCTCGTCATGCGTCACCCGCAAGCCCATGGTCTTCTTCATGACGAAGAAAATCAGCAGGGCCGCCGGGAAAGCCAGCGCAGCAGCAGCCACCACGCCAATCAACTGCGGCAGAAACGCAAACGACGTGTGCGGTATGGTCGGGAATATCCCCACCGCCAAAGTGCCAAACACGCCGCAGACCAAATGCACGGACAACGCTCCCACCGGATCATCCAGCAACACCTTGTCCCAGAACGACACGGCGTATACCACGATCACGCCTGCAAGCAAACCGATGATGATCGCCGACCAGATGGTGACCACGTCCGCACCAGCGGTAACAGCCACCAGGCCAGCCAGGCAACCGTTGAGAGTGATGGACAAATCAGCCTTGCCATCCCGCAGCGCACTGGTCAGCATGGCCCCCACCAGTCCCGCCGAAGCGGCCAACATCGTCGTGATCAAGACGTAGGATATCTGTGCCGGGCCGGCGCTGAGCGCGGAACCGCCGTTGAAACCAAACCAGCCAAACCACAGCAGGAACACGCCAATCGTCGCCATCGGCATGTTGTGACCCATGATCAGCCGGGTCTCACCGTCCGGCGTGTACTTGCCATAACGCGACCCCAAAAGCATCACGCCGGCAAGCGCACCCCAGCCACCCACGCTGTGTACAAACGTCGATCCCGCAAAGTCGTGGAAGCCAAGGTCCGCCAGGAAGCCGCCACCCCAGCCCCAGGAGCCAATGATGGGATAGACAATCATCGCATACACGACGGTGAAAATGAGATAGGCGTTGACCTTGATGCGCTCCGCCACCGCGCCGGACACGATGGTCGCGCACGTCGCGGCGAACATCCCCTGGAAGAACAAATCCGTCCAGTAGGTGTAGGGAGCACCATACGCCGCCGTCAAGTCCTTCAACTGCGGCGCCGCACCCAGCCCACAAAAGCCAACGGCCTTGCCCAACAACCAGTGATCACCCGGATACATCAGCCCGAAGCCCAGCGCGGTAAAGGTCAGAAAACCTATCGCCGGCGTCAACGTGTTCTTGAACAAGATGTTCACGCAGTTCTTGGCCCGGCATAGCCCCGACTCGACCATCGCAAAGCCTAAATGCATCATGAAGACCAGCATGCCGGCAATCGCTATCCATAAGTTGTCAACCTTGAAGCCAACATCGGTTACTTCGTCCGCCGCCACCGTGATGGCAATGGCCCCAGGTGCATCCTCAGCCGGTTCCGCCGCAGCAGCAGCCTGATAGGACTCAACCGCCGCATTCAACGCCGCTTTTGCCTGCGCACTGGGAGAAGCACCCACCGCGTCAATCGCCGCGTTCAACGCCCCGTCGTCGGCGCCACGCACTACTGCAATCATGAAGAGTAAAACCAGGGAGCCGTATACAAGCAGTGTCTTATGTGTTCTCATAGTGGTATGTCTTTTCTCTATGTGGTGTCAGTCTGATGTCTCTCACCCCGATTGGGCGCTTCAGCCAATGGCGTCCGAACCAGTCTCGCCCGTCCGAATCCTAATGCACTGTTCTAGTGGCAACACAAAAATCTTGCCATCCCCGATCTTCCCCGTCCGGGCACCAGCGATGATGCCCTCAATCGTGGTGTCCACAAAATTATCGTTAACTGCAATCGATATCCGGACTTTCTTCAGCAGTGTCACCTGCGAGATAACCCCGCGATACGTCTCGGTGTATCCCTTCTGCTGTCCGCAACCAAGCGCATTGGTCACGGACATCTTGTACACTTCCCTGGCATACAGTTCCTGCTTTACGGCATTCAGCCGCTCCGGCTTGATGTAGGCAATGATCAGCTTCATGGTGTCCCCGTCTGTGTTGTTTGTTCACGTCTTCATACCCGCAGCCGCCGGGGCGCCTCCAGCCGCTGCCGTCTACACCCTTAGCAGGGGCTGTGCCAACACATGCGAAAACACGCAATTTACTTTCCCTCAGAATCTTACAGATACTCCCGACAGAAACGGCCAGACAGCCATTCTTTACAATTTTGTAATAATCGACAGGCGTGTTTTCGCCAATTCTGGCTGTTTTTGAGTAAGCTCCCCCCTTAATGCGGAACCCGACATGGCCACGCAGCGCCCCTCAGCAAAGGGCTGCATATCATGTCGGAATACACGGCTGCACGCACGAGGCAATTGCCGTCAATTGCCGTCGAGTGCCGTCGAATGCTGTCGATTGCCGTCGAATGCTGTCGATTGCCGTCGATTGTCGTCGAATGCTGTCGATTGCCGTCGAGTGCGGTCGAATGCTGTCGATTGCTGTCGATTGCCGTCGAGTGCCGTCGATTGCCGTCGAATGCCATCGATTGCGGTCGAAAGCCACGTCCACCACGTCAACCATTGGCCCATCAGGCGCATGTTGCCGGCACAAAAAAGCCCCCGAGGCATATTTACCTCAAGGGCTTGTGACTGGCTACTATCTTGCTGCCACTATGTTGGGCAGCGGAAGGCTTTATTTGCGAATGCTCCAGTTGCCCCCGCGCGACGTGGTCGGCGACAGCCCGAAAACACCGGCGTTGGTGGCGATGTTCTTCACCCAGCCGACATGGCCATCCATGTAGGGAAAATTACCCCCGCCATTGTGCATGTTATCAAAGCGCACTTCAGACGTCGAGTACCAGCAGCCATCAAACCAACAGGCGACGCTGGTCATGTCGCCTGACACGGCGCTGTTCCACCGCGGCCGCAGACAGGCACAGTTGCGTTGATCGCGAAAATCCCGGGCAAAGGCCATTTCTGAGGGGAAGGCCACATCGCTCTGCGAGATTGAGCTTTGAAATACCGCGCCGTTGAAGAAATAGCTGTTATAGGTCATCGAGCCGTCATCAGCACTGGCCTTCACGGTCGCCGGGCATTTCCACATCTTGGCATCACCGACGTAATCATTGAGCTTGTATATCAAAGACCCGGGCGTATTGGAAGGATGATTGCCATTCTCAGAATTCTGCTGATACGGCGCACGCGCAAAATCGTCCATGTACATCCCCATGGCCAAGCCAAGCTGTTTCAACTGGCTCGTGCAGCTGATCTGGCGCGCCTTGTCCCGCGCCTTCGCCAAAGCCGGCAACAGCATGGCCGCAAGAATGGCGATGATGGCGATCACAACCAATAGCTCAATTAGGGTGAAGGGGCGCTTCTTCATGGTCTATCTCCGTTGCTTGTTGTCAACTGATCGTAACACTCCTCACTTCTACCAGAGTAGATTGTACCGCATTACATGACTGATAACAATACCCCCCCCAAAGAAAAGACCAGCCACTCATGGAAGCGAGTGGCTGGACGTTCAATAAACCAAGACCGCGTTCCGGGCTTCACCCTAAAACAGCGGCAAAAGCAAACGCCTCAACGGCGAACACTGCACTTATCTGAGTTATTGCGAATCGTTGTCGGCGTCAAGCCAAAGACCCCTGAATTGACAGCAACATTGGTCAACCAGCCGACATGACCGTCCATATACGGAAAATTACCGCCGTTGTTATGCATCCGGTCAAACCGAGAGTCCGTAACACACATGTCATACCACGCGGCACCCGAAAGAACGTCCACCGAGGTGTCGCTGATCCGCCGTGGCCGCATGCAAGCGCAATTACGCTGGTCCTTGAAATCCCGGGCAAAGGCCATCTCAGACGGATAAACTACAGCACTCTGGGCAATGGAGCCCTGAAACACCGCGCCGTTGAAGAAATAGCTGTTATAGATCATCGAGCCGTCGTCAGCACTGGCCTTCACGGTCGCCGGGCATTTCCACATCTTGGCATCACCGACGTAATCTTTGAGCTTGTAAATCAAGGACCCGGTCGTATTGGATGGATGATTGCCATTCTCAGAATTCTGCTGATACGGCGCGCGCGCAAATTCGTCCATGTACATACCCATGGCCAAGCCAAGCTGCTTCAGCTGGCTCGTGCAGCTGATCTGCCGCGCCTTGTCCCGCGCTTTGGCCAAGGCCGGCAGCAACATGGCCGCCAAGATGGCGATGATGGCAATTACAACCAATAGCTCAATTAGGGTGAAGGGGCGTTTCTTCATGGTTGCTCTCCAATGCTTGGTTACGCTGCTTGGT
>JAQWBY010000014.1:6604-25368 GCA_028706165.1 Lentisphaeria bacterium
TGCTTGGTTACGCTGCTTGGTGTTACTTGGTTACGCAATTACGGGTCGCTGGCCTTCTGGGATGATTGTACATCAATTCAGTCCACATATCAAGAGACTATCGGAAGATTCTCGCGTCATAGCCGCCGTGCCCTGGTCATCAAACCAATATCTGCCCGCACATTCAACGTGCGCATTGCCCCGCCACCGCAGCAATCGGTCACCCATTGATAATAGACGCACACCTTGCCTCTCTGCCGCCGCCGGACGCCCCGGGTATCAAGCAACCGGTCCCCGAAGTCCAGGAAGTCCCCAATCAGTCCCTTGGGTCCAAAGCGTCATTCCCCACGGTTCCGAAAGTCCCCACAGTCCCGACCATGAGTCGTGAGACGTGAGACGTGAGTCCTCGCCCCAGCGCCCCACCGCCAATCAGTCCCACTGGTCCCTGGCGTCCCCTGAGACCGGCCATTATCAATGGGTGACCGATTACCCACCGCATTACGTCTTTGCAGCCTGCGCATTCGCATCACCCGCCCACAACCTTATATTGTGGTTTTGCCGTGCGCAGCCTCACCCGCAGCCCCCCTCTTGACCGCGTCTGAAAGCCACCCGTTCATCGCATGACAAGCCCAAACAACTCTACGATACCAACGCCAGTACCTTTCCAGGCGCATAGCTGGAACGGCTGGGTCCACGCCGACTGGCAAGACCTGCCAGCCTTCCAGAACATCGACGCCTGGCTGCAGGAAGCAGACGCCAAAGTCATTCTCGATCTGCCCTGCCGTACCATCACCAGACACCAGACCGAACGCGGTGCGCTCTACGCCAAATACATGCGCGCTAAAAATGACGGCGTTATCAAAAACCGTGAGATGCTCAGCACCCTCCGCTGGACGGTGATGCCCTCCCGTGGTCAACGTATCTTCAGCACCTGCTCGGCAATGCTCCGCAAAGGGCACTTCTGCCCAGAGCCCGTCGTCGGCGCCCGCTGCCGGCGCGGTCCCTGGGGCTACCCGCACGAACTCTTCGTCAGCGCTGAACTCGTCCTGCCGACCGTCGAAAAACTGCTCCAAACACAAGACGCCCCATCCCGGGAAGACGTCCTCGCCCGCTGTGGTACCGAGCTCCAGCGTTTCCACGCCGACCACTTCGTCCACGGCGATTTCCTCCCCCGCAACGCCTGCCTCGATACGACCAATAACCGCCTCTTCTACCTGGACAACGACCGTACGCGCCTCTGGCCATGCCCGCCGCCATTCTTCTGCCAGCGCCGTAATCTCGCCCAATTCTGCTACAATCTCCTCCTCCAGGCAGGGTGCTACGACCTGGCCATGCCCAACGCTTTCCTCAATGCGTACCTGCAAGCCACGCCATGGACCGAAAAACGCCGCCAGACCGAATACCAACGCGTTGTCGCCCAAGTCACCGCCCGCTGGCAACGCTTCGGCGAAAAAGAAGCCGCGCGTCTCAAGCGCCTCGCCAAACAGCCATGATCGCCACGGCGACCACGCCTTCGCGTGAGGGAACATTGTCTTCGCGTCTTTTAACCGGCGGCCTGACTTGCCGCGCAGCGGCAAGACAGGCCGCCATAATCTGCGTTCATCTGCGTAATCTGTGGATAGAAAACGCCTTCTTCGCACCTTCGCGCCTTCGCGTGAGACAAAATAGCGCCTTAATGCCGGCGGCCTGACTTGCCGCGCAGCGGCAAGACAGGCCGCCATAATCTGCGTTCATCTGCGTAATCTGTGGATAAAAAATCTTCTTCGCACCTTCGCGCCTTCGCGTGAGACAAAATAGCGCCTTAATGCCGGCGGCCTGACTTGCCGCTGCGCGGCAAGTCAGGCCGCCATAATCTGCGGAAATCTGCGTAATCTGTGGATAGAAAATCTTCTTCGCACCTTCGCGCCTTCGCGTGAGACAAAAACGCCCACGGCAAGCCGTGGGCCACGGTACTACCGCGCCTTCGTGCCGGCGGCGTGAATTGCCGCGCAGCGGCAAGACAGGCCGCCATAATCTGCGGAAATCTGCGTAATCTGTGGATAAAAAATCTTCTTCGCGCCTTCGCGCCTTCGCGTGAGACAAAAACGCCCACGGCAAGCCGTGGGCCACGGTACTACCGCGCCTTCGTGCCGGCGGCGTGAATTGCCGCGCAGCGGCAAGACAGGCCGCCATAATCTGCGGAAATCTGCGTAATCTGTGGATAGAAAACGCCTTCTTTGTGCCCTCGCGTGAGGAAGTTACTATTCCGGTATAAGCAGCGGCTTGCCGCTACGGGGGTGCGCCAGCGCGCAGAAGCGCGTATCGAAGAGCTCTGCCAGCGCCGAGCTATCCATGACCGCACTCGGGTCCAAGCTATGGCGCAGCTCGCCGTCCTTCATCGCCAGCAGGCGGTCCGAATACTGAATGGCGCTGTTCAGGTCATGTGACACCGACAGCACCGTGATGCCCTCCTGGCGATTCAACTCCACGACCAGCTGGTTGACTTCGTGCTGGAAGCGCGGGTCCAGAAAGGTCGTCGGTTCGTCCAACAGCAGTATCGGCGTGGCCTGCACCAGCGCGGCCGCAATAAAGACCTTCTGGGCCTCGCCGCCGCTAAGCGTCGGCAAGGTGCGATTGGCCAGCGCACGAATACCCGTGCGTTGCATCGCCCGATCCACCGCCTCCCGGTCATTCTGGCCTGGGCCGCCCCAGCTGTCCAGCTGGGCGTAGCGGCTCATCAACAAAAACTCGCGCACCCGGTAGCCCGGCAGCACGCCGCTGTGCTGAGGAACGTAGCCAACACGTCGCGCTATGGCCCGCCGCGAACAGTGTCGCGCGTCCTCACCGGCAATCACAATGCGCCCATGCCACTGGCCGTAGATGCCGTTGATGCATTTGAGCAGCGTGGATTTCCCGGCGCCGTTGGGCCCGATCAGGCTACAGTACTCGCCGCGACGAATCGTCAAACTCACATCACGCAGGATGTGAGCGCCGCCGAGGCTGAGCTGCAGGTGCTCAAGCCCAAGAATGCAGTCGCTTGCTGTCATCTGTCCCAATCAATGTCCGGGTGTAAATGCCGCGCGAGCTTCTCGGCCAACAGGATGAAGCGCGGGCCGGGTATGGTCGCATAGTCGTCGGTGATAATATACAGGCGATCATTCTTCACTGCCGCCAACTCCGGCAGCACCTGCCAGTCTGCCCGAACCTGCGCCAGGTCCGCCGCCGATGTCACCGTGATGTCGTTCACCAGCTCAAAAACGACGTCGGGATTGAGCTCCAGAATGCCCTCCACCGATAAACTCGGGTACTTCGACGCCGTTCCCTGCGGCAATGCCCGCGCTCCCGCCAGGCCCAGCAGCTCGCTGTAATAGCCGTCCCTCGCTGCGGCCTGCAGGCCACGCAGCGTGCCCACGCCGCGCTCGCGCCAGATCACCGTCAGCACCCGCAACGGCGGCCGCTCGCCGCAACGCGTGCGGATACGCGCCATCCGCGCCTCAATGTCGGCCAGGATGGCGTCTGAGCGTTCATCGCACCCGAATTCCCGCCCCAATACTGCGAACGTCGCCATGATCTCGCTGAGGGTGTCACCACGCACAACCAGCGTGGGAATGCCCAGCTGCGCCAGCTGCTTGACCACTTTGTCATGATTGGCAAATAGCACCACGCAGTCCGCCCGCAGCCGCACCACCATCTCCACATTCGGATTCAAGAAGCCGCCGACCTTCGGCAAGGCCTTTACCTCTGGCGGGTAAACGCAGTACTCCGACACCCCGACCACCCGCTCGCCCAAGCCCAGCGCAAATAGCATCTCCGTCAAGGACGGCGCAAAGGACACGATCCGCCGCGCCGACGCAAAACGCCCACCAGCAACGCCGGCGGCGCCCACGGTGGCTGCAGCCGCAACCGAGCTGGCGCTGGCCTCCTGGCCGCGTTCTGTCACCTTTGGCCCGCAGGACGAGGCTAGGGCCACGCACAGCACCAACAACGCACATATACTGAAATCTCGCTTGCTCATTACATTCCAATACTCTTGTTAATGTGCGAAATCTTGTGATAGAAAGAGATGCTTGACATGCGCCGTAGGCGCCTAACTATGCTTAACCCCAGGCTTTAGCCTGGGGAATAATGCTCTCCTGCCAATCGTGCCCCGTAGGGGCACAACTGGATGCCTGACAAACACAATCTGAACACGATTACAGACCATTTTCAACCAAGACTTCGATACTGTAGTGCCTCTACGAGGCACTGATTTCTATAGGACACCTTACCCCAGGCTGAAGCCTGGGGTTAAGCATGGTCATGCCCCTACGGGGCAAATTCGTTCATAGATTATTGATGATAAGGTTATTGAAAAATCCATAGCGCATAAAAAAACTTGGTTACATTGGTACAAGGAATCACCGATTGGCGATGCCACGTTTTATCACAAGATTTTGCACATTACCGATTGGTCAGAAGCTGTAATTCACGCCGACGTAGTAACAGCGGCCGTAGGTCTTGTAATCGGGGGTGACAGTGTAGTTCTCGTTGAGCAGATTATCCACCCGCAGGTACGCGCTCAAAGCGCTGCTGAAATCGTAGCTCAGCGTCGCATGCATGAGCATGTAGTCGTCCAGTTTCATGGTTTCGCTGGCCCAGCGCGAACCGACATAAACGCCACCGAGATTCACGCCAATGGGCCCGTCCGCCAGCGGCCGCCAGGTCGCATCGGCACTAAGTTTCTGCTTCGGCGTATAGAGGGCCTTGCCGCCCTTCTCCGTCCGCACCCGCTGGTAAGTATGGGTCAAGCGCAGACTGAGGACGTCCAACGGCCGCCAGGCCACAAAGCTCTCAAAGCCGCGAATACGCCGCGTGCCGTCAATCTGCTGATACTGACCAAGAAAAGTATTCGGATCGTAAATGTAGTCAATAAAGTCGTCGATCCGGTTTTCAAAATAGGTCGTGCCAATCGTTACCGTCTTATCCAGCAGGTCCTGTTCTACGCCCAGGTCCCAGGTGCGGCTGGTCTCGGGCGCCAGATCGGGATTACTCAACTGCATGCCAGGCAGAGCACCGTAGAGCTCGTACACACTGGGGGAGCGATAGCCCTTGCCCATGCTCGCTTTCAGCGTCGTACCCGTCGGCTCAATCAGGTAGCGCAGCGCGCCGTCGGCCGTCCATTCGTCACCGAACGCCGAATGCTCAAGGTACTGTGTGTTGAGATTGATGAACAGGTTGTCGACGGGCTCCGTCTGGTAGGACAGATAATACGAACTGGTCCGATGATGCCGGTCAAGCGTCTTGCCGCTGCCTTTTACCGGCGCCATCTGGAACGTGTTCATGTCGAAAGCATAAAATTCATAATTGCGGGCGTGCTCCGTGGAATAATTCACCCCAGCGGTCAGGTCATTGCGCTCGTTGATATGCAGGGTGCCCTGCCAGTTCAGTTCGCGGGCATCACCCGTGTAGCGGTAGGTGTTGTCCTGTGGCGCGCTGTAGCTATAGCGGTCCGCCCGCGTCCACGAATAACGCAGTTGCGTGTCAATGAGGCCGTCAAAGAGCTCGCTACCCGCCAAGCGGGCATGCCCCATCGTCCGGCGAATCCAGGTCGCGTCGCCCCGCGCCGGCGTCCACGAGTTGTCGTACTCCTCGTCTATGTCCTGGAACAAGCCGCCCACCTCCGCACGCCAGTGTTCATCAAGCTGTATGCCAATACGGCCATTGTAGTTCTGCGCCCGGTAGGGGTCGTCATCCGCATTGACCGTGCCGCGCTTAGCGTCCATGTTGGATATGCCCCGTTCACGCTCGCGCCCCAAGCCAAACAAATAATCCACCACGCCGTACTTGCCGTAGAGGCTGGCGTTGCTGTTAATGCGACCGTGGCTGCCGCCTTCCATGCTGACGCCGCCATGCAGGCCGTCGGCTTCCGCGCGCCGCGTAACGATATTCACCACGCCGCCCATCGCCATGGACCCCTGCAGGCTCGTCGCTCCCTTCACCACCTCAATGTGATCAATCTGATTCAGGGCGATATTGCCCAGCATGCTCTGGGCCTGCGTGCCGGCGCAATCAATGTAGGGCACGCCGTCAATCAGAATCTTGCTGTGATAGCCGTTCATGCCGCGAATGCGCAGGTTCGTCGTCGAACTGTCCCGCGTGCCGCTGCTCTTGATGTCCAGCCCAGGCACTTCCTGCAGGACGTCCGTCAAGTAGGGCAGACGGCTCGCACGTATCTGCTCTGCGCTGATTAGCTCCACGGACTGCCCCAGGCGCGTCACCGGCGTCTCCGTGCGCGTCGCCGTCACCACCACCGGCGCCAACTCCTGCTCCGCGCCGGCCACCGGCGCCGCCGCTGCGTCGCCAACCGCTTCCTGCGCCAGCCCAGCATATCCGGCCAGCAGCACCGCCGCACCCAACACCCGCATTGCACGTTTCTTTCCGCACATCGCCACAACACTCCATCCTTCTGACGGCCAACCGCGCCAGGCGCATCGCCCGGCCCGCAGCCAGCCCCTGCCATCTCTGAGCCGCTGTTTCCGCAGCAACAAAAAAAGGGCGTCTCCTGCGTAAACAAGCAGAAAACACCCTTCGTTGCCGTGAACTCACAGCAGAAAGCAGTGCGGCACATCCCTTACGCGAGAATGTACACTTATGTCACAGGGTATCCTGACTCGCGGGCTCAAACCTACTCGTCTTGCCTTCCCGACGGCTCAGCCGTCAGTGGCGTCAGCGACTTTCGTTCCCGCATACAGTTGCGCGACAGCTCCAGATTCTCACTGGATTCCCCTGCGCTTCACACGCGAAGCTCAGACCTAGGGGCAGTAATGTCACGCCATATGCCCAAAAAACAACCACAGGCCAACACTTTTCCACATGCAGCACGTAATCGGTCAACCATTGATAATGACTGCCTCAGGGGACGCCAGGGACCAGTAGGACCGGTTGGCCGATGTTTTGGACGCGAGGGTGACGCCTGAATCTCAGCGACCTGACGACACCAAGCGGCTAATCTCAAAAAATAATCTGCGTTAATCTGCGTAATCTGTGGATAAAAAAATGCCATTGCCGCCGGGATGGCGGCGCTCCCGGCAGTCCCGGGTATCAGGCAGCCGGTCCCCGGCGTCCAGGAAGTCCCCACTCAGTCCCTTGTGTCCAAAGCGTCATTCCCCACGGTCCCGGGCGTCCCCGCAGTCCCGGCCGTGAGTCGTGAGACGTGAGACGTGAGTCCTCGCCCCAGCGCGGCGCCGCCAATCACCCCCAAACGTTGTTTTCAGGTACCCGAACACTACAGTAAGCGCAGCCACCGTAGTGCCCCTGAATCACGTCATCACCACCCTTTCCCAGGAGCTATCCATGAAGCTGTCCATCATGCTGTTCCCCTTCCACGGCGTTCTCTCGCAGGGCCAGATCGCCCCGGCGGCACTCATCAGTGAGCTAAAAAACGCCGGCGCCACCGGCATCGAGCCCATGTGGTCGTGGATCAGCAAGGACCCACAGAACTGGCAGCTTTTGCACCAGGCCGCCAAAGACGCCGGCATGGCCTGCGCCTGCTACGACGTCGGCGTCAACCTCGTCGGCGAAAGCCCCGCCGACCGCGATCAAGCCGTGGCCACCTGCCTGGAACAAGTCGCCTTCGCCCGCGATGTCCTCAACTGCTCCCGCATGATGATCCACGGCTCAAAACCGGCAAAAGACATGAGCAACGAAGAGGGCCGGCAGCTTTATGGCAAAAGCCTCGCCCGCATCGCCAGCGGCGCCCGCGGCTCAGGCGTGACCATTTGCATCGAAGACTTCGGCGTCTACCCGCTCTTCACCGCCAGCGCCCGCCACTGCCGCGAAGTCCTTGAGGTCGCCGGACCGGACGTCGGCTTCACCTTCGACAACGGCAATTTCCTCCTCGGCGGCGACGTCCCCACCGCAATCTATCAGAGCATGCAGGACCGCATCTGCCACGTGCACATCAAGGACATGGCGGCCGTGCCGGCCAACGAAAAAGCATCCTTCGCCGCGCCCAGCGGCACCGGCTACCGCGGCTGCTACCTCGGCATGGGCGACGCAAAGGTCGACGAGTGCCTCGCGCTACTCAAACAGGACGGCTACAATGGCTGGCTCTCTGCCGAAATCAATTCCGCCAAACTCGATGAAGCCCGCCACGCCCTGCACTATATCGCCAAAGCCTGGCAGCAGTAAGCGGCAGCCACCCGCAACAATTTCCCAATATGGGCAAGGTTCTCCCGCCGGCGACGATCTCGACCGGCGCCCTTTTTTGTATAGTAGTCCCCAGCGCGGCAGCATGCCGACCCGTTCACCAGTGTTTTCACCGCACCCAGTGTCATCACTTCAGGAGGCCCCACCATGCAGGATCTCGCCATCTACGGCGGCAAACCCGCCATCAACACCAGTGACATCAAAAATTGGCCGCCCATCGACAAGACTGACGAAGAGCTCGTGTTGGCAGCCCTCCACGAAAAATCCCAGGCGCGCAGCACCTACACCGCCCTGCTCGAAAAAGAGTTCAAGGCCTTCTCCGAAACCGCCTACGCCTACTTCTGCAACTGCGGCGGCGCGGCCCTGCACATGTGCGTCGCCGGCTGCGGCATTGGCGCGGGTGATCAGGTCATTGTCACCTCCTACACTTGGCCATCCAGCGCCAGCTGCATCCTCCACAACATGGCCGTGCCCGTCTTCGTTGATATTGATCCGGAAACTTTCCTTATGGACCCGGCCAAGATCGAAGCCGCCATCACGCCGCGCACCAAGGCCATCCTCGTCGTCCACCTCCACGGTCTCTGCTGCGACATGGACCCCATCTGGGCCATCGCCAAAAAACACAATCTCAAGATCATCGAAGATGCCTGCCAGGCCCACAACGCCCTCTACAAAGGCAAAAAAGCCGGCACCCTCGGCGACTGCGCCGCATTCTCTTTCAACCAGAACAAATGCATGACCTCCGGCGAAGGCGGCATCTTCGTCACCAACAGCCGCGAAATATTCGACCGCGGCATGACCCTCACCGGCTTCAGCGACATGCAGCCGACCAAGGCCGCACCCGAATTTCCCGCCTACGCCTTCGGCCATAAATTCGCCAACAACGAGATCACCGCCGCCTACGCCCTCGCCCAACTGCGCAAATTCCCCGGCTACTACCAGCAGCTGCTCGACAACGCCCACGCCCTCCACGACGAGCTGCTCAAGGCCAAACTCAAGGGCCTCAAACTGCCCTACGAGCCCGCCAACTGCACCCACAACTGGTACAACTACAATCTCCGCATTGACTTCGACGCCATCGGCATGAGCGGCAAGACCAACGCTGAAAAGAGCCAGTTCCGCAACGCCGTCTGCAAGGCCCTCCAGGCCGAAGGCGTCATCTGCGGCGTCTGGCAACGCTGCATCCTGCCCGAAATGACCATCTTCAGAGCCAAAAACGCCTACGGCCACGGCTACCCGTGGGCAGTCCCCGGCGCCGACGACGGCGTCGACTACGCTCCCGCCAACTTCCCCAACGCCGTCAAGTACTGCTACTCGCACATCGCCATCGTCCAAATCCTCCGCGCGCCCAACGACACCACCATGGCACGCAAGGTCGCCGACGCCATCAAAAAGGTCTTCACCCAGCTCGATAAAATCGACCCCGCAAAAATCTCCTGAAGAAATCATCAGACCGATCAGACCGATCAGACCGATCAGACCGATCCGGCTGCTTGATCGGGCACATCGGGCGGATCATCAGACCGATCAGACCGATCAAATCGACGATCCGTCCGATCCGTCCGATCCGTCCGATCTGTCCGCGATAACCAGAAAGAAGATCAGACCGATCAAATCGACGATCCGTCCGATCCGTCCGCGATACCCAGAAACCAGATCAGACCGATCAGACCGATCAGTAATCCGATCCGTCCGATCCGTCCGATCCGTCCGATCCGTCCGATCCGTCCGCGATAACCAGAAAGAAGATCCGTCCGATCCGTCCGCGATACCCAGAAACCAGATTCGACCCGGAGGGCCGCACCATGCATAACTCCGGGCGCCGCAACCCGGGGTATGACAGTAAGTTAGAATTGCGCCTGGAGGGCGCCACACTCACACCCCCCCCTCAGCGAAACTTTGGGCGCCGCCTGTTCCCCCCCTCAGCCTCCTCCCCGCGTCTTCCCCAACTTGAAAGGCCACCGCATGAAACTGTCCATGATGTCCTACACCCTCGCCCGCCGGCCAGGTTTCACCCTCCCGGGCATGTTCGCCATGGCCAAAGACCTGCAGCTCGAGGGCGTCGATATGGTCACGCTCTACGACCACCCAGCCCGAGAAATCCGCACCATGGCCGCCGACCACGACCTGCCCATTGTCGCCTACACCTTCTTCGCCGGCGAAATGGCCAAGGACAGCGAACAGGAACGCCAGCCCGGCGTCGATAAGGCCAAGGCCGGCATCGACACCGCCGTCGAGCTTGGCGCCCCCGTCGTCATGCTGCCCCCCGGCCCACCACCAGATTGTCGCGACGCCAAACGCTGCCGCGATAACTACATCAAGGGCCTGCAAAAAATCGCCGACTACGCCACCCAGGCGAACGTCATCCTCACAGTGGAAAATTTTCCCGGTCAGTACTCGCCCTTTGTCACGGCCGACGACTTTCTCGCCGCTCGCGCCGAGGTGCCCAGTCTCATGTTGACCTTCGACAACGGCAATGCCGCCTCCGGCGAGGACGTTGCCGCGTCCTTCACCAGGGTCGCGCCCTACGTCGCCCACGCGCATTTCAAGGATTGGAAGATCCGTCCTGACGCCGCCGAGGGCTGGCGCCCCATGCGTGACGGCCGTTACTACCAGGCCGCCCTCATCGGGGAAGGCAATATCGACCAGAAGGCGACCGTCGCCGCGATGAAAAAGGCTGGCTACAGCAAGTACATCAACATCGAGTACGAAGGCAACACCTACTCCGGCGACGAAGCTATGCGCCGAGCCGTCAGTTACCTGCGCCAAATCATCGCCGAAGCCTAAGCCCGCCACGGCAAAGGCCACCGGCCAAATCGTCCATCCCCCGATCCAACCACGCCTCTGTCCGTGCCCTCCTGGGCATCCACAGAGGCGCGTTCGTTTTCGGCCACGTTGCGTCCCCGCGTTCCACCCGTGCTATATTGTGCCTGTTTCGAGACAGCTCCCACATTTTATCACCCTCCAGGAGACTGCGATATGAGCACTACCCAGCCATTCTCCGTCGTCGCCGATTTCCCCGGCGCGAACATCGCTGTTGACCGCATTGACGGCAACGACATCTATGTCCACCAAGAAATGCGCGGTACGCGCCCCTGGTGGTTCCACTGGGCCTTCCGGGTTCTCAACGCCAATGGCCGCAAGCTCAACGTCCATTTCACCGAGCGCATCAACTTCCCCACCATGGGCATCGCCGTCAGCACCGACTGCGGCGCCACCTGGCACTGGACCGGTACCGACGCACTCTTCCCCAAAGAGCAACCGAACGGCTTCAGCGTCATGGTCCCGGGCGGCGCCGACGACATCCGCTTCGCCATCACCATCCCCTACCAGCAGAGCAACCTCGAGCAATTCCGCCACGAATTCCCGCAACTGCACTGCGATACCCTCTGCCGCAGCCGCCACGGCCGCCCCGTCGAACTCATCCATGCTGGCCGCACCGACGGCCTA
This sequence comes from Lentisphaeria bacterium, assembly GCA_028706165.1. Taxonomy (GTDB): domain Bacteria; phylum Verrucomicrobiota; class Lentisphaeria; order Oligosphaerales; family Oligosphaeraceae; genus Oligosphaera. The sequence goes on from JAQWBY010000014.1 coordinate 18,200, forward strand.
GCAAACTTCAAGCTCTACCTGAGTTCACGCCATCACGCCTGCGAAGCCATGGGCACCTGGCTCCTCGAAGCCATTGTCCGCGCCGCCCTCGCCGATACCCCCACCGGCCTCTGGTTCCAGGAACACGTCGAAATCCTCGCCGTGCCCTTTGTCGACAAAGACGGCGTCGAAGAGGGCGACCAAGGCAAGGACCGCCGGCCACACGACCATAACCGCGATTATGACTCCGGGCTCTACCCCGAAGTCATTGCCATCAAAAAATTCCTGCCCGCATGGATCGGTCACAGCTCCACCATCGCCCTCGACCTCCACTGCCCAAGCATCGGCGAAAAACGCGCCTACATGGTCAAAGTCGGCGATAAACAGAACCTCGACACCCAGCGCCGCTTCGTCCAAATCCTCGAACGCACCCACCCCGGTCCCGGCGCCTTCCTCGAAAGCGACCACGGCGATTGGTCCAAGGGCGGCAACGTCTATGGCAATGGCATCCAGTCCACCCGCTGGATTAGCACTCTCCCCGGTATTCTCCTCACCGGCACCATCGAAACCCCCTACGCCCAGATTCGCGATGCCGTCATAACCGTTCCTGCGCTCCGCTGCTTCGGCGAAAGTATCGCCAAGGCCCTCCGCGAACTCTGGCTTTCCTAGCCCCGCTAGCTTGCTTTCCGCTGTTCACGGATCACATTATGCACTCGCGTTTTCAGCCGGAGAGGTGGCTGAGTGGTCTATGGCAGCGGTCTTGAAAACCGCCGTACCGCAAGGTACCGAGGGTTCGAATCCCTCCCTCTCCGCCACGATACACAACGCGCTGCATAACAACATGTTATGCAACGCGTTTTTCTTTTTCGCCTATGGGCGCGCGCCAGTAGGCTCCCCGCCCATCATTGCTGGCGCTCCAGACGCATATCGTCAAGCCACAGCGTGCCGACAGCGCCGTCGAGGCCGACACCGATCTGCGTCGGGCCGAGATTTTCCGGGACGACGAAGTCCAGGGTCACCTGCGTCCAGTCGAAGCTGCCCATGGGCAGATACGTTGTGGTATAACGGCGCTTTTCCGGATGCTTGTAGTGAATAAAGCGCAGTAGCGGCTTCATCCAGCCCTCAGTGCCAACAGCGACGTCCTCGCCCTTGGCCCACACCGACAAACGCCACGTCTCGCCAGGCTTCATGGCACCATCGGGAAGCGACTGGACCAAATTGCGGAAACTGCCGGCTGCGCCGACAATCTTGGCGGAGGCCTGACCATGCCGCACCACGTCGCCGCAGATCCCGGCGCCAGCCGGGACCGTCCATGGGCTGTGCTGGCTGATGATCTGCACGAGCTGAAACAGCCCTGGCTGCGGCAAGGACTCAAAGGACGGATCGGCCAGCAACGCCCCAGCCCCCGCAGCAAGCGGCGCCGACGGCGGCAGATTGAGCGCGGCGATCGTCCGGGCAGCACGCGTCGCGCCCGCATCCTGGCCCACGTCCACCCAGCTGCTAACCGCGCGCCATTGCCCCTGCAGCTCGTTGTTCGGCAGGCCGTCCTGCCAGGCCAGGAACAGACAGCGGCCGTGAAGAAACAGATTATCGGGCTTCGGGCCCTGCCAGGCGACATTTTCCAGGCGCAGCAGCGACTGCCCATCGTCGCGCACAAGATGAATCGCGTCCGGGAACACACCAGTCAACTTGCATTCGACCTCGCGGCTTTTGCCGGCCTGGCCGCTGGCCAGTAGGACCTGGTCGCGATACAAACGTGCGCCCGTCGCACTCGGCGCGACCATGATGAAAGCCGAGAAGACCCGCTCGCCCTGCGGCGGCCGCAGATGCCGCTGAGCACAGGAAAAGCCGAACCCGCTTTCATTGCCCAGGGTGTATTCGAGCACGTAGTCCAGCGGATGAGTCAGGATGTCAAAGCGGTAAGTTCCTCGCGGCTGGCTGTTAAAACTGAGAACGAGATCCCCAGCGGCGTTGTGGCTGAAACGGGCGAAGGCCTCCACGTCGTGATGCGCCTCATAGGTCTTGCCGGCCTCGCCATAGCCGGCGTCGGTATAGAAACGCGTAGTGCTGAGCACCGGTTCCCAGTCGCCATTGTCCAAGCGGCGCGACAAGGTGCTGATCGTCCCGGCGCGGCTCAGGCGCAAACGCAGCCGGCCATTATCGAACTCCCAGCCGCCGGGCATTACCCGCAGCCGCGGATCGCCCGTGGCCACACTCCGCGCCAATTCAGTCTCCGCCACCGGCGTTGCTGCGCCGAGGGAGAAGCGGTAGCTGTCCTGGCGGGGGCGCTGCGGGCAATCCGGCGCCGCCCACATGATGAAGATGTGGGGATTGTGGTCGTCGCCAACCCGATCAAGCAGATACACGGCACCGGGCAACGCATCGGCGTCAAAACGCAATGCCACGCTGCCGGCAGGACTCTGGAAGGACAACTCAGCCTGATCGTCACTCAGGCCGAAGGGATGCTGCAGCGAATGCCAGAGGACATTGCCGCCCTGCGGCAAGTGATACACATTGCCTTTGACGGCATTGGCCAGCGGATGCCGCGTACGGAAACGGTCCTCCCAGACACCGCCGGCCGCCTGCACCCGCCAGGCGGCGGGTGCGCCGGCCAAAGGCACCCGCAACAGCAACCCGCTATGCTCGCGCGATGCCGCCGCCGGTGTGACCCGAAACTCGCGTCTGCCATCAGCCAAGGTCCGGCCTTGCATCTCAAGGCCATACTGGGAGAGCTCCGGCAACACGCCATCGGCCCCGGCCAGCGCCGTTGGCAACGCGTGCCGACTGCCGTCCTCGCCAATCACAAACAGCTCCACCGGCAACGTCGCCTTGGCGTCGCGCGGCGTGGTGTCCGCCAGCATCGGCGCCAACGCGGGCGCCGCCAGTGCTTCATCGCTGGAGCTCAGGCGCAGGACGGTAAATGCGTAAGGCGCCAGCGCCAGCTCGGCGCAGAACTCGTCGCCATCCCTGCGGATGGGCACCGGCTGGTCCTGCCACAGGTCCCATGCCTGCACCCGGCCGACCGTAGCGTCCTGCCAGAGCGCCGTCGGCAGCCGCAATGCGATTTGCGTGTCCCTGGCGTTGAAATTGACCAGCGGTATGGCGACCTTACCATCATGTTGGCGCAGGCAGGCAAAGACCCCGTCGGGTGTCGCCGGCTGGAGGTAATCCGCCGTGCCATCGTGGAGTTCCGCAATGCTGTTGCGCAAATGGAATATCCTGCGAAACACGGGGCTGTGGCCGTCTTCCATCTCGTAGAACACCATGGGGATGCCGTATATCCAGGCGCTCATGGCCATGGCGGCGCGCATGGGCTCGGGCCCATATTGCCACTCGGCACGCAAGCTGTCGTGACTTTCAATATGGCGCAAACGCACCAAGTCCTTCACTTCGCTCTGCTGTTGCTCATGAAGCCAGCGGCGCAGATTGCGCACGAAGTCACCCGCCGGCTGGACCTTGCTGGCGGGCAGAACCCCATAGCACATGGCAAAATCATAGACCGCGTCGCTGACCATGCCGTGAATCGTGCTGCCCACTTCCGCCAGGACGCTCCCCTCGGGCTTCAGCGCCCGCACTGCCCCACGAATCGCCCGCTGCATCGCCAGGCCGCCCTGACTCCGCGACAAACTGGCGCGGGCGTAGGGTATGGCCGGATTCCAGTTCATGATCTTGCTGCCGCTGCAGGCGTCAATGCGGTAGCCATCAATGCCGAAGCTGCGCACGTAGTGATCGGCAACCCCGCGCATGTAGTCGATCCAGGTCGGCCAGAAGAAATCAAAACACCAGTAGTCGAGGGTGGAGCCGTCTTCTTCCTGGAGGAGCCATTCTGGATGCTCGATGGCACGGGGATAGTCGTTGTGGCCGCCATGGGGAACAATGTCCTGCCAGACATGCAGGTCTAAGGAGTGCGCCGTCTGGACCAGCTCGCGGTACTCCTCGGCGCTGCCAATGCCGTCCTGCAGCTTGTAGTAGTCCCGCGGATGATAGGTGCTGTAATCTTCAACGGGCAACAGCCACAGGGTGTTACAGCCCAACTCGGCCAGACGCGGAATCTGCCCCGTGCTGGGCTTGAAGCCACCCCAGCCACGCGCGGCATTGCCCACATTGATGCCGGGATGAAACGAATAGAGGGTCACCCGCGGCACCCAGGACGGTCGATCAGGCGGTATCACCTGCCCACATTGCTCGTACCATTCGTGCAGGCGACGCAACGCGGTCTCGGCGTCGTTGTCCTGCAGCCACAGCCAAAAGTCACCGACACTCTGAGCTACGCCGGGCCGGACATGGCCGGCGATGCGCGCACTCTGCCGCACCAGGAGCGCGCCGGGCTGCTCACGCCCATATACCGAACAGGCATCGGCATCCGGACGCGAGCGATCACTCAACCATACCACGCTGCACGCAGGATCAAGCTGCGCCAATAAGGCATAGGGCTCGCTGGAAATCGACGGCTGCCAGCCGGCACCAAAGTCCTTCGCCCGCCGCTCGCCAAAGGGCGGGAAGATGCGCGGGAGGGTGTAATGCGCCTCGGGCGCCATGGCCAGCGATGGCGAACACTGGCGAAATTCGCGGATTTTGCTGTCGTTCTCGCCCAGCCAGGTGATCTCGAAATGCCGCCGCAACTGCCCGGTCGCCGGCAGCAGCTGGTAGTCCGTTCGTATGCGCCAGGAGCCCAGGCGGCAGACCACGCGCAGGGTGTCCGCGCTCAGTGGCGTGATGCTCTCCGCCTGCAACGACGCCCCGCCGCCTTCACTCGCCCAACGCCGGTCTTCACCGAGTATGTCAAAGGGATGCGGCTGCGCCCCCGACAACACAGCGCGCCCACTGCGGCTCAGCCCCGCCCACGCCCCACTGCCCTCGTCAATCGTGATCGCCAGACGGCTGTCACCAAACTCAAGCTGCGCAAAAACCAGCAACGGACACAGGGCCAACATCAACGCGAAAGTCTTCATAGGATTCATACTGCCTTTCACAGCCTTAGCTCATAGTGGTATGCACAACCACCGCGCCGGCCAACCGCGCGTCAGCCCGCGCTCTTCATTCCTGCATTCTCCCTGCTTAACGTTGCCGCCCGAAATGACAACGGAAACATATACAGACGCCGATGACTATCAAGCCGTCTATGCCAAACCCCGCAAGAGTGCGGTAAGCGGTCAGCCATTGATATTGGCCGGCCTCAGGGGACGCCAGGGACCAGTGGGACTGATTGGCGGCGCGGCGCTGGGGCGAGGTCTCACGTCTCACGTCTCACGACTCACGGCCGGGACGGTGGGGACTTTCAGGACCGTGGGGAATGACTCCCGACGCCAGGGACTGATGGGGGACCGGTGGGACTTCGGGGACTGGTTGGCCGATGTTTTGGACGCGGGGGTGACGCCTGAATCTCAGCGACCTGACGACACCAAGCGGCTAATCTCACAAAAATAATCTGCGTTAATCTGCGTAATCTGTGGATAAAAAAACACCATTGCCGCCGTCCCGGCGGCGGCGCGCTGGGGCGAGGACTCACGTCTCACGTCTCACGACTCACGGCCGGGACGGTGGGGACGCCCGGGACCATGGGGAATGACTCCCGACGCCAGGGACTGATGGGGGACCGGTGGGACGCCGGGGACTGGTTGGCCGATGTTTTGGACGCGGGGGTGACGCCTGAATCTCAGCGACCTGACGACACCAAGCGGCTACTCTCAAAAAAAAAAATCTGCGTTAATCTGCGTAATCTGTGGATAAAAAAACACCATTGCCGCCGTCCCGGCGGCCGATGTTTTGGACGCGGGGGTGACGCCTGAATCTCAGCGACCTGACGACACCAAGCGGCTAATCTCAAAAAATAATCTGCGTTAATCTGCGTAATCTGTGGATAAAAAAACACCATTGCCGCCGGGACGGCCGCCCTCAATGAATGTGATGACGCTATTGCACATGAGAACACAACGAAGCATAGTAAACCCCCTCCGGGGAAGTCCTTGCGGAAGGAATCGTCAGCTGCTTCAGTCGCCGAGAAAGGATGTGCCATGTTCACCCAACGTCTGTGCTCGCTTTTCCTGTTGCTCGCCCTTGTTGCCTCCTGGCCAGTCATCGCGCAAAACGCCGCTGCCCCGGCAGCACCGCCAGCCGTGTCAAATCTCATTTTCAATAGCGGTTTTGAGCTCGGCGATGCGGGCTACGGCTGCATGAAATTCCTCCGGCCCGACACCAATCCCGAATTGCGCTACGACCGGCCCGTCATTGACGCCACGACGGCGGCCAGCGGCAAGCAGTCCATGCGCATCCCCAACGGCTTTGTCGAAGAAACGATGTTCTACGGCCGGGAATTCCTCTGGGAACCCGGCCGCGACTACACGTTCTCCGCGTGGATGAAAAGCACGGTGGCCGCTCACCCCGTGCATATCTGGCTCTGCACCGCCACCTGGGTCGGCGCCCACGGCAACTTCACCGTCGGAACGGAATGGACGCGCTACAGCTTCACCTTCACGGCACCCGTCAACAACAATCACAACATCGCCCACCTCTCAGTCTGGCTGGCGACAAAAGGCCAGGTCAATTGCCCCGCCGCCGATCTGTGGCTGGACGATATTCAAATCAACCCCGGCAAAGAAGCAGCGCCCTTTGTCCACGGCCATGCCATCGATATGGCCGTCACCGCGCCCAAACTCACCGAGAAAACGGGTGACACGGTCGAGATCGACCTGCTCTGCGACCTGATCAACTACAGCGCCGAGCCCTATTCAGGCACGCTGACGCTCGCAATCGTTGACGACTACAGCAAAAAAGAGATCGCCGCGCCGACCCGCCCCGTGACCCTCACGCCCGGCGAGCCACTGCGGGTGAGTTGCCCCGTGGCCATCGCGCGTTATGGCTCCTATCGGGTACAGCCGCGCCTTTCCGGCCCAGCCAGCGCCAACGGCCACGAAGGCTATTTTGCCGTCATCGGCCATTACCAAAGCCGCCCCATTGATCTCGATCAGGATTTCTGCGTAGGCATCAACCTGGCAGGCGGCATCGGCAGCGACGTGCGCCTCCGTTATGGCTGGCAAACCCTCGGCGGCGATGTCCGCGAAGAGTACGTCAAACTGCTGGCGCAAATGGGCTGCCGCATCATTCGCGACCACGACATCTGTGCCAAGGCCTTCGGCTGGCACATCAACGAACCCGAAGAAGGCCGCTTCGATTTCACCTGGGCCGACCGC
>JAQWBY010000240.1 GCA_028706165.1 Lentisphaeria bacterium
CCGGTAATCTTCACAAAAACCAAGGAACTCACATGTCAACGCCTTTGCGTCTGCTGATGCGTTTCACGCTCATTGAACTGCTGGTTGTCATCGCCATCATCGCCATTTTGGCAGCAATGCTGCTGCCGGCCTTGGCCAAAGCCCGTGAGAAAGCCCGCTCTGTCAGTTGTGTCAACAACCACAAACAGGTCATGGTTTTGACCCGCATGTACCTGGAAGACAGCGGCGAGCAGATCACCTACTGGGGCGCCTCGCCCAGCCGCGGCTGGGCTTACCAGGTTCTGGGACGCTCCCCCGTTGGCGCGGACAAAATGCTCTTCTGCCCGTCGCTGACCATTCCCACGACCACAGGCACCGTCCACTGGAATACCTTCGGCATCTGCCTGCCCTACGAAAGTGCCACCTCGGCGACCCTGCCTTCCAAGTACCGTACCTACGTCGGGGGGACCAACGCCAGCAACACCCTCAATCTCACCTCAGTCACCCAACCTTCGGCGTTCCCCATTTACGGCTGCTGCACCGACAGCACTGGCGTCCAAAAGTGGGTCATCAATGGCGGCGTGGCCCAAGGTGACAAGGCTGACTTCGTCACCGTCCACGGCGACCGCGGCAGCATTTCCTTCGTCGATGGCCATGTCTCCTCCGAAAATGCCGGCGGCTGGGCCAATGTCCTCCGCGATGTCTGGGCCGACCAGACCAAGACCATCTACTACCGTGACGCCGGCTTCAACCGGCTCTCAAAGTAAGCCGCTGCCGCGACACTCCCTTGCACAGTCTTGTCTAGGCACTCTGCCAGGCCCGCACGCCACCGCGCGGGCCTGTGTGTTTTCCGCCCCCCCCTCTTTCCACCCAATTAAGGACATTGAAAGAAAAGAGCGTCGATTTCGTGCAATTTCCTGACAACAAGGTAAATTAAAGCGGCATTGTGATTTTCTCCTGACGATAGGCAAAAGCTGCCAGAAAGACGCTCCCAGGTATGGAACAGAGCAATATCCGTAATATCGCGATTATCGCCCACGTCGACCACGGCAAAACCACCCTGGTTGATGAGTTATTTAAATTCGGCGGCATGTTCCGGGACAACCAGAAGGTCGCCGAGCGCCTGATGGACTCCAACGAACTTGAGCGTGAGCGAGGCATCACCATCACGGCCAAGAACGGCTCCTTCCACTACAAGGACTACCGAATCAACATCATCGACACTCCCGGCCACGCTGATTTCGGCGGCCAGGTCGAACGCGTGTTGAAAATGGCCGACGGTGCCCTCCTGCTGGTCGATGCCCAGGAAGGCCCCATGCCCCAAACCTTCTTCGTCCTCAAAAAGGCACTGGCCCTGGCACTGCCGATCATCGTCGTCATCAATAAGATCGACAAACCGGCCGCGCGACCGCACTGGGCTGTCGATCAGGTCTTTGACCTCTTCGTGCGCCTCAACGCTCCCGATCACATTCTGGACTTCCCAGTGGTCTATGCATCGGGCCGCGATGGCTACGCGATTGACAATCTTGACGACGAGCACAAAGACCTCTCGCCACTCTGCGAACACATCATCAAGCGCATCCCAGCACCTTCGGGTTCCGGTGACGATCCACTGCAGGTCCTGGTCAACTCCATCGACTACTCGCCCTACCTGGGGCGCTTGGGCATCGGCAAGATCACCGGCGGCCACCTGAACATCAACAAGGACATCGTCGTGGTCATGCGCGACGGCAGCATCAAGCCCGCCCGCATCACCAAGGTGTTCCGCTTTGAAATCAACCAAAAGGTGGCGGTGGATACCGCCTGCTGCGGCGATATCGTGGCCATCTCCGGCATGGACGAAGTCACTGTCGGCTGTACCTACACCGACCCCCTCAACGTCCGTCCACTGCCACCAATGGAGATCGACCCGCCGACCATCTCCATGAGCTTCATCCCCAACGACTCACCATTCGCTGGCCGCGAAGGCCAATTCGTCACCTCGCGGCACTTGGCAGATCGACTGGCCAAGGAAATTATGGCCGACGTCGCCTTACAGGTCACCCCGCTGGGCGAAAGCATGGGCTTCCAGGTCGCCGGCCGCGGCGAACTGCATCTGTCCATTCTCATTGAAAAAATGCGGCGCGAGGGCTACGAATTCCAGGTCACCCGCCCGCAAGTCATCTTCCAGGAAAAGAACGGCAAGAAACTTGAGCCATTCGAAGAGCTGACCATCGATGTCGATGAAAATTACGTCGGCGTAGTGATGGAAAAACTCGGCCAGCGCAAAGCCCGCATCCAGACCATGGACACCGGCAATGGCATGGCTCGACTCATCTACCTTGTCCCCACCCGCGGCCTCCTCGGCTATCGCTCGGAATTCCTCACCGATACCAAGGGCATGGGCGTCATGAATTACGTCTTCCACAGTTACGATGATTACGTCGGCGAAATCCGCTACCGCACCCGCGGCGTCATGGTCTGCATGCAGACCTGCAAGACCGTCGCCTACGCACTCTTCAATCTCCAAGACCGGGGCAGGCTCTTCCTCGACCCAGGCATCGATGTCTACGAAGGCCAAATTGTCGGCGAGCATTGCCGCGAAGGCGATCTGATTGTAAATCCCGCCAAAAGCAAGAAATTAACCAATATGCGCGCCTCCGGCTCAGATGAAGCCGTGATTCTTACCCCGGTGCAGAATATGAGCCTCGAAGACTGCATCGCCTATATTAACGAAGACGAACTGGTAGAAGTCACGCCAGAAAATATCCGCCTGCGCAAACGCCACCTGCGCAAGTGGGGCAACGGCTGATCATAGCTCCAGGTACGCGGCAACGACAGCACCCGGGAAACCTGCGCTAGGGCCTACCCCGAGCAGACAGGCGCCCCGGGTGCCCAGCCGCAACGACCAACCCCGCCGAGCACTGCGACTACTTCGCCCGGCACGGGTCAAAACACGACAGCGCGTGCAAAGTCGCATGATTGCCAACCCGCCGTGGCACTGGGCAAGGACTGGAAAGGAGAATCAGACCATGAGCACAGATAGAAAAGCCCGCATGGGCGATGCCCTGCTGATCCATTACATCTGCCATTCAGCCGATGGCGTACTGCTGGAAACCACCCACGAAACACCGCCGCCCTTGATACGCCTGGGCGCGCAAGACGTCCTCCCAGCCTTGGAAAAAGCCCTTGTCGGTATGAGCGCCGGTGACAGCAAACAGCTACGTCTGACGCCCAAACAGGCATTTGGCCCCTATTACGAGGAATTGGTTGCTTACGTACCCATCAACCAGCTCGACCTGAAAATTATCCCCCAGCCCGGCATGCAAGTCGAAGTCGCCGACGGTGACAACGAGCCCATGCTTGGCCGTATCGTCGAGGTCGGCGAAGACTCCGTCCTGGTCGATTGCAACCACCCCCTCGCCGGCGAGACTCTCGAATACGATCTGACCCTGGTCGCCTTTAGCGACGACAACGCCTGAGCGCCACACAGCGCCCCCGCCACGCACCTTGCCTCCGCGCGCAGACACACAAAAAAAAGCCCGGGCCGACGCTGCTTTTACGCGTCAGCCCGGGCTTTTTTTGTTGTAGCAGAATTCTCAGAGCACCGTTGCCTGTTTGTTCTGCTCGGAGAGGACGACCACCGTCGGCTTCCAGTCGGCGGCCTCGGCCGGCTCAATACTGGCAAAGGCCATGATGGTCACCATGTCCCCGGGCAGGCCAAGACGAGCAGCCGCGCCATTGAGGCAGAACTCGCGGCTGCCCCGCGGCGCCTCAATTGCATAGGTCTCTAGCCGCAGGCCGTTGTTCTGATTGACCACCAGAATCTTCTCGTAAGGGAAGATCCCGGCAAGGTCAAGCAAATCACGGTCAATGGACAGACTGCCCTGATAATTGAGCTCACAGGCCGTCAGCATCGCCCGATGAAGTTTGCTTTTCAATATCTGAATATGCATGATAACGAAGCCGGTGTTGATGGTGGCGGCGTTGCCGTCGCCACGGGTGAACAGGTGCATTCGCGTCCCGAGTGGGACGCGACGATTGATTTATTCGGGCTGACTGGCGCTGGCGGCAACGCGCAAACGCAGCGCGTTGAGCTTGATGAAACCCGTCGCATCACTCTGGTTGTAAACGCTGTCGGCCTCGAAGGTGACGATCTCGGGATCATACAGGGTGTAGGGCGAGCGCCGGCCAACGACGAAACAGTTGCCCTTATAAAGTTTGCAGCGCACTTCACCAGTGACCCGCTTCTGGCTCTCGGTAATGGCCGCCTGCAGGAATTCTCGCTCGGGGGCAAACCAGAAGCCGTTGTACACCATGGTGGAATACTGCGGAATCAGCTGGTCACGCAGGTGCATCACCTCGCGGTCCATACAGATCGACTCCAGCGCGCGGTGAGCTTGGAAAAGTATTGTCCCGCCAGGCGTTTCGTAAATACCGCGGTCTTTCATACCGGTGAAACGGGTCTCGACGATGTCGATGCGACCCACGCCGTGCTTACCGCCCAAGCGGTTCAACTCGCGCATAAGATTCGCCGGGCTCAGACGCTTGCCATTGACGGCAACCGGAATGCCCTTCTCGAATTCGACGACGACGTACTCGGCCTCGTCCGGCGCCTGTTCCACTGGCGTGGTCAGCACGTGGGTCTCCACGGGCGACTCCACCCACGGATCCTCCAACACACCGCCCTCAAAACTGATGTGCAACAAATTGCGGTCCATCGAATAGGGCTTGGCAGCGCTGACCGTGATCGGAATCTTGCGGTCCTTGGCGTAGTTGATCAAGTCCGTCCGCGACTTGAAGGTCCAGTCCGGGCTGCGCCAAGGCGCGATGATCTTGATGGACGGATTGAGCGCGTAAGCCGTCAGCTCAAACCGCACCTGGTCATTGCCCTTGCCCGTCGCGCCATGGCAAATGAACTCGGCGTTCTCGGCGGCAGCAATTTCCACCAGGCGTTTGGCAATCAGCGGCCGGGCAATGGACGTGCCCAGCAGATACATGTTCTCGTAAATGGCGTTCGCCTGGAACATCGGGAAGATGAAATCACGCGCGAAAGGCTCGGTGAGATCCTCAATGTACGATTTGACTGCGCCTGTGGCGTAGGCTTTCTCGTGCAACCCAGTGAGCTCGTCTTCCTGGCCAAGATCGGCACAGAAAGTCACCACTTCGGCATCGTACTTCTCACGCAACCAAGTCAGAATGCATGACGTATCCAGACCACCAGAATAAGCCAACACTACTTTCATGATGCACACTCCTTGCTCAAGCGCAACGCCAAACATCGCCACGGCATTGCCAGTGAATGGGATGGAAAAACATAAATGGACGGCCGGCCATCAAGCCGTATGCGTCCGGGCGGTCGGCACGCTTAATATAATTAGCCATCGCCAAGCTGCCATGACCTACGCCCCGAAAAGCCATGAAAGCGGTAATCGGTCAACCATTGATAATGGCGGCCAAACCTGCCGCCGACGTCAATCCCAGGTAAGCAAGTGAGTTCCTTTGCCCCTTTTGCCCCAGTCAGCTTCGCCGACTGGGGCAAAAGGGGCCGAGAAACACGAACATGGTCGACGTTGTCCCCAGGGCGGCGCACGCTTTCAGCGTGCTTGCCCTGGGCTGGTATGTTTCGCGCTTTCAGCGCTTCTGCCGCTTCGCGGCAATAAAATGCAGATTGGCCAAGTTCGGTCATCCTGACGACTTGATCCATTCTATCCGGGCCGAAAAGTGCCGGGATGGCGGCGCTCCCAGCAGTCCCGGGTATCAAGCAACCGGTCCCCGAAGTCCAGTAAGTCCCCAATCAGTCCCTGGTGTCCAAAGCGTCATTCCCCACGGTCCCGAAAGTCCCCACAGTCCCGGCCATGAGTCGTGAGACGTGAGACGTGAGACGTGAGACGTGAGTCCTCGCCCCAGCGCCCCGCCGCCAATCAGTCCCACTGGTCCCTGGCGTCCCCTGAGGCCGCCATTATCAATGGCTGACCGATAACTGAAAGCGGCGATGGCCATCGCCGTTCGCCCCACGTCAGCGGAAGCACTCTTCCCGAGCTATGGCGATAAAGGGCAGTTCGCGAAAACGCTCACCTACATCCAGGCCGTAGCCCACCAGCCAGCGATCAGGCGCCCGAACGCCAACGTAATCCACCCGAAACGACGCCCGCAAGGACCGCACCGCCGCCGAAGGATGCA
>JAQWBY010000015.1 GCA_028706165.1 Lentisphaeria bacterium
AGGCGGTAGCAGGCGATGCGATGATTGAACTGGTCCTTGGCGCCATTGGCCTTGCAGGCTTTGAGGCCGGAATCGCAGACGAGCATACTCAAGTCGGCGGGGAATGGCACGATGTCTTCCACGCCAAAATCGAAAAAGCGTACTTTGACGACGGCGTCGCGTTGTCCGAGCATGACCGCCGCATGATCGGCGCTGCCACCGCGGGTGCCGACGTACCATTCGCCTTCACCGCAGAGCGAAACGAGCTCAGCCGGCCGGCAATCAAGACCGTTGATGCGTACTGCCGCGCTTGCCGCGCCCACAACCAGGGACGATGACGAGCTCAGTCCTGCGGCTGGGGGGATGTTTCCGGATACGAAAATGTCGACGCCACGGAGCAGACTCTGCGGAAACTGCTTTTGCAGGCGAAGGAGTGCCGCTTGGATGTAGTGCGACCAGTCAACGCCGTACTCGCCGATGAGTTTTTTGAGTTCCGGGCTGGCGACTAGCGAGTGCCAGTCGGTCCAGGGAAGCTCGGCGATGAGCTTGCCCAGGGAAAATTGGCACGGCCGGTAGTTTTTTTCGTCGAGATTGAAGATGCGCACGACGTCGTCTGCTCGGGGGCGGACAGCCATGATGGTTTCATAGCTGATGGTCATCAGATTGCAATGGCCGCCTTGGTGGTCGACGTGTCGTCCCATGACATTGAGCCGTCCGGGCGTCCGGACGATGGCCAGGCGCTCGGCGTCGGCCTGTTCGCCGAGCTGCTGTTGGGCGAACTGAAGCAGGGGCAGGTAGAGCGCCCGCTGGCGGGAGATGGTTTCGGGATTGGCCCCGTAGACAGTTTCCAGGCAGTGCTGGAGTTGCTCCAGTTTGCTAGGATCGGCAAACAGTGCCAGCCAGTCGCCAAGGGGGCGGAACTCATCATCGGGAAGCAGATCGTGTCGGGCTGCCTGTTGCTTGATGCGTAAAGTGTTTTCGACCTCCAGCAACTCGGCGGGGTTATTGAAGCCGAGGACGTCGTTAGAGTCGGCCGCCAGGAGCACTTTGGCGCGGCCGCCGGTCGCGGCGGTGATCGCGACCAGGTCGGACAGGTATTCCTCCTGCTGAGCATTGTGGTTGCTCAGTTTTGCCATGGCGTTGGCGAGGACGCCGCGAGTCGTCACGTAGACCGACGTGTTGCTGTGGGGCAGCGCTTCCGCTTCATCAGGCGTGAGGCGCAGCGGCCGGCCGGCACGGCTATGAAGGGAGAAATACCCCCGTTGTTCAGGGACCAGGGCAAGGAGTTCAGAGGTCGTCATGGGCTGTTGAGCACGCAGTGCCGGCCAAAGTTCAGGGAAGGCTTTGGTAAGCTTATCCTCATTATCGGAACGAAAAGTCGAGGCCAGCAAGGAGCGAATCTCTTCAGTAGGAGGCAGCTTTTCGGCAGCGGCCAGCTCACGGAGGAGAGCGTAGGCGCGGCGTTGCCTGATGTCAGCCATTTCCAGGATGGCAACGGCATTTTTCTCGTCGTCGAGCACGACGCGGCCAGCGCCGGTGTTGGGGCGGGTCGTCGTGCAGAGGATGGCGATATCACAACGAGTACGGTCGAAAAGGTCGGTTAGGGCGTCCACGATGCTGGGAGCGAGCAGGCGGTCGCCGGCGGCCAGCAGCAGCCGGGTGGAACTGGGCAGGGACGGATCGGCGGCCAGGGCGGTTTTGACTGCGCCAGCTGTGCCATTGGCCACGGTCTGAAAGGCGTAACTGACATTGCAGTGCCGCTGTGATACTGTTTCCATGACTTGCTGAGCCAGGGTGCCGACGACGACCAGATGCCGAGGAATCCCGCAGCGCTCGTAGCAGTCGAGGGCGCGGCAGATAGCAGGGACGCCGTCTACCGGGAAGCACACTTTGTGCTTGTCTGTTGAGCCCATGCGGGAGCCTTTTCCCGCAGCCAAAATGATGCTCAGGTCAATGGTTGAGGGTGCCATTGGATTGGATTTCCCTTTCATTTTTTGTGAAAACGGGTTGACAAAGCGGCATTACTTTAGCATACTAGTAACGTTTCCCTAGACCGGGTTGCGTAGGAAGGCTGACCCGCCGGCCAGAAAAAGATCGTGTTCTTTCCTCGTTACGCACAAGGTAGCATGAGCCAGCGGCGCATGCTGGATGGTTCTGTGACATGTGAGTAATATGGCTTGCAATGGCTAAGACGATGGGCTAGCGCTGCAGTCGCGGCTATAATTCCTCCCTACGCTTGCGCAAGTACAAAAAAGGAGTAATGTATGCAAAGTTTTTTTGAGAGGAGGTGTTGCAAGCGGCCACGCTAGTACCGATGTTTTTGGGCGTGATTCTACAGATCTACAGCTATTGTATGTCAAGAAGATGGTTATATCTATCTCTCTTGCAGTAGGTTATGACTCAGAAACTGTGATTTGCATCAAAAAACAGAAGGAGTATAGTACTGACCCAGTTTGACAATGGGTTGGTAGACTTATCCGAGTTTGATAGCCTTTTACGGTGATATTTACTTTCCTCAAGTTTTCTTCTGAGTCACAGAGCGACTGACTAATTGGGAAAAGGAGGTATGGAGGACGTACAAACAAGTGGTATCAGAAGTAGAAAAGCCTTTCCATGGAAGATGAATCGTCAGTTTTTAGAACAAGGAGAAAAAAATGAAACAAGTCTTATTCGCATTGATGGTATTGGTTATTGCGGCATGGACCGCTCCGGTGTTTGGGCAAGAAGCGACTTTGCTTGACCAGGTCAAAGGAAAAACGGAAGCAGAAGTAGTTACCTTCATGAACACTCTCAACGACGATCAGCTGGCCAGCTTGATTGCTCAGGCTATCAATGCCGCCAACAATGATCCGACCAATGCCGCCACAGTAGCCCTTCGCGGTCTTGTTTTGAGCGCCGGCAACAAGGTTCTCAATGCCAAACCCGCTCCGCAACAAAACGCTATTATTGCGGCTATTCAAGCCGCAGCTCCGGGCACGACGATTGGCAAGGACTCTCAGAATTTGCTGACCATCATCCCGCCCGCGTCGGTCCCGCTGCCCACCCCGCCGCCGCCGCCGCCCGGCCCGATGAACGACGAGACCAACAGGCTTATTGATCAGAAAAATAGCGACAGCGAACCTGCTTTCCGCTAGTAGTTAGGTTTTCAGACTAGTGCCGTTGACAGCGTGGGTCTGTCACCGGCAAGATAATTGGGTAGAATAACAGAAAGTGACAGCACAATGATAAGTAACAAACTGAAAACTGCAGTTCTGGCAGGTGGGGTTGTTCTCGGGTCGATTTCTTATGCCAACGCCGCTGGTGTTCTTGGTCGCTATTTTGACTCGACGTCGGTGGCTCTGCCGGACAAGCTGGCTTTGGGTATCTACGAAGAGGTTCGTTACGAAGACAACCTGTTCAGCACGGGCGCCGGCGAGCGTGGTGGCATCGTGTTTTCGACTGGTGTGACCCTTGATGCCAGCCGGGCTCGCGGTGAGTTCTCCTACGCGATCAAAGCTGATGTGGCCTATGATCATTATCACAAGTTCGCCTCTGACCTGAGCGCTCCAGTGTACACCATCGCCCCGATGGTTCGTTATGACCAGGGCAATTGGGATTTCGTGCTTGGCGGCAACTTCCTTCACTCGCACACGGTTCTTGACCGTGGCGTTGGTGGCGGTGCCCGCTCCAAGTACTACGTCAGCGGCGTTGATGCCACGTGGAACCTCCACCTGAATGAAAAGTGGGGCATGGCGGTGACTGGTGAGTACGAGAACAAGGACTACACCGACGGCTTCTATGACGACGAAGATTACGCGTTGTACGAGATGACGATTGCTCCGTACTATGTCTTCTCACCGAAGACCAAGGCTGGTGTGTCCATGGGCTACGCTGTTAAGGAATACAATGACAGCGTTCGTTATGCTGACTCAGACACCATCACGTTGAATGGTTTTGTTGACTACCGCGTGACGGGCAAGATCAGCACCCACGCCACTGCTGGTGCTGAATGGGTGAACTATGACAGCAGCCCGAGTGTTTACAAAGAAAACGACGCTTTGTTCAACTGCGGTTTGACGGTTCGCTATGCGATGCTGTCCAACCTGGACCTCAGCGTTGGCCTGCTCCACAAGCATGATGACAACAGTGGTGGTTCCAATGGTCTGCAGCAGGATACCGACGCGCTTCTGGGCTTGACCTGGCGCATCAACTCCAAGCTGACCTTGGCTCAGAACTTCAGCCATACCTGGAGTGACAAGAAAGACGGCGTTGCCACTGACAACAACCAGATCGGTTACGATGCCACCCTGTCTTACGACATGACCAAGAACCTGACGATTTATGGTGGCTACGAGTACGGCAATACCGATTACAAGAACCTTGGCATCAAGGATGCTGACTACACGACCAACATCTATCACATGGGCGTGCGTTACACGTTCTAAGGTCAGTGACAAGGGTAATTGACAAGGGCTGTGAGTACGTTCTCTCAGGAGGATATGAAAGCAATAATGCTGATTCACTGCCTTTATCAGCTCAGTCAAACTGATTGACAAGGCTAGCCCATAACTACCAGTCACAAGATTTTAGGTAGTTATGGGCTCTCTTTTTCTCAGGTAATGTTCTTAAGTCGTTAAGTGGGGTTGCTGTTTCAGGTGTTTTCGACAGCGAGTGGCCGAGGTTGCTCCCTGTCGCATACCTCTGAAAAGCGAAGAATGTCGCCAGCGACTGGATATGACGCCAATACCAACTGAAATCCAAGCAGTTATATACTCAAATCTCAGGCAACACACTATTAGGAGTCAATTTTATGTTGAGGAAGTGGTTCATCGTCGCTGTGCTTATGTCCATTGGGCTTTACGCGCAGAGCAATCAGTGGAATGCCAGCGCTTTGCGTCCGGGCGATGTGCTTGCCATCAGTGTTTTCCGGATGGCCGAATTTGATACCAAGGCCCGCATTGAAGAGGACGGCAGCTTTCGCTTTCCCCTGTGCGGTGAAATCAAGGCGGCTGGATTGAGCACAAAGGATGTAGCCAATGCTCTCGCTGAGAAGCTGTCGCAGCAGATCACCACGCCGCATGTGGATGTATTTGTTGAGACCTGGGGGCCGCGCACTGTGTACATCCTGGGTGAAGTGAAGAACAGCGGCATGTCCTTGGAATTGCCCACCAACGGCAATATGACGGCATTGCAGGCGATCAGCGCCGCGGGCGGCTTTACGGAGAGTGCGGACCCCTTGAAGGTGGCTGTGCTTCGCCGCGACAGTGGCAAACAGCAGCTGACGCGCATGCCGATTGATGTCAGTGCGCTTATTTCCAAGGACAGCGGTGGTGACGAGTTCATCCTATTCCCTGAAGACACGATTATCGTGCCCAAGGCACCGCCGGTGTATGTATCCGGTTTGGTTGAGAAGCCCGGTCTTTTTTACATCAACACGCAGCGGCCGCCGTTATGCTCGGAGATGATTACCCGTGCCGGAGGTCTTTCCGAGGGGGCCAATGCTGAGAACGTGCAGATTGTGCGCACTCTGCCAGATGGTTCTCGGCGGATGCTGGGGGTGCCCCTACGTGAGATTCAGGACGGCGCTTACGAGAAGGACGTGTTGGTTGAGCCCGGCGACGACGTTGTTGTCACCAATGCCGCCCAGATTTACGTGCTAGGCGAGGTCAAGTCGCCTGGTCCGTTGGAGCTCAACCCAGGCGTGGTGGTGACGGCGAGCCGGGCGATTGCGCTGTGCGGCGGATTTACCCAGATAGCCAAGCAGAATGACGTACTGCTGATCCGTGAGAACAAGATCAGTACACTGAACATGAAGAAGTTATATACTGACGAAGAGAATCTCCGTCACGACGTGGTTCTGCAGTACGGCGATATTATTTACATCAAGGAATCCATGTGGTAATTGATATCCACGTGAACGTTTTGAGTTGGCATGGAAAAATCACGAGAGATTGGTGAAGGGTAAACGAGCTATGGTTGACGATATTTCCGATGTTGCGCGGCAGTCCGCACTTATGCAGCAGACCGATGACAGTAATCCGCTGAAGGATGCTTTGCATTATTATGGTCTGTATGTACGCCCCTATCTGTGGGTTTACATCCTGTCGCCGATTTTATTTTTGGTAGCGGCGATCATCTTTGTGCAGACCGTCACGCCGAAGTACGAGTCGACCTGTCAGTTGCATATTAGCAGCAAACAGGCGAACATCACCGAGATTCGCGGGGTGATGGATGGCAGTATTGGCGGTGCCAGTGAAGAGGCTTTCATCAACACCCAGATGTTACTGCTGCAGAGCAAAGATGTGATGGACAAGGCCTATGAGCTGTTTTCCAGGGATTTATCCGTTGACGCTTACGAGGAGTGTTCTCTACCGAAAGTCAACCGTGAGCGGGGGACGATGCTGGTTAATCTGACGATTGAGTCCACGAATCCCGCAAGTGCGGCGCGATTGGCCAATACCCTCGTTGAGGTGTATCTGGAGGCAAGCCGTTCGCGTCGCCAGAACATCTCACGGACGGGTGTTGAGCTGTTGCGCAATCAGCTTGAAGAGATTCGCAAGAGCCGCGAAATGGCGATGAATGAGCTGGTCGCCTACAAAGAAACGCACGGCATTTTCAATCTGTCAGAGAACTACGCCGCGTTGATCAAGCAGATCAATGCGTTGAATGAAACGATCGTGGAGGCTACGGTCCTGGAGACGGAATTGGCCACGACGCTTGATGCCATTGAGGACAATCGGGCCAACGCGGTGCGGCTCATGCCCTTTATTGCTCCTGAGGGCGGCAACAGCAGCACGCTTGGCTCTTTGAAGATGTTGCATTTGACTCACGAGACCGAGTTGCCCGAGTTGTTGCGTCAGTACAACGAGACACATCCCGCCGTTCAGGCGCACGCAAAAGTCCGTGAAATGATTGTGGCGGCGGAAGAAGCTGAGGTTGATGTGAGTGTAGCCGGATTGCGTCTGCAGTATGAGCGCGCGCAGAAACGCTCGAAGATGCTGCAGGATCAAATTGCCGATTTGCGCAAGCAGGTCGCAGATTTGGATCGCGTCAGCGGCGAGTATCAGATTCGCGAGGATGCCTGCGAGTCGCTGGAGAACAGCTACCGCATGCTGGTGAACCGCATCAACGAGCTCAATATCACCAATGCGACGGAGAGCGTTGACAACGCGTCGATCTTCGTGGTGTCGCCTGCGGTCAGTGCCGAAGATCCGTTTTTTCCGAACAAGTTGAAGATTTGCGCGATTGCGATCATTTTGGGTGGCGCGGTTGCTGGTGGTTTTGGCTTTGTCTTCGGTTCATTGAACAACACCGCGAAGGACATTCAGGCGGTGAATCAGCTGTTTGGCAACAACTTGGCGGTGTATGGCAATGTCCCATTGTTCGAAGAGGGTGAGGCGGCGCTGTTGAAATCCAGTGGCCATGACGACATTGATGAGGCGTTTCGCAACATTCGCATCAGCCTCAATTTGTCGTTGGCTACTCATGGTGGCCGCATCATGGCCATCAGCAGTACCTTCCCCGGCGAGGGCAAGACCTTTGTGAGTTTCAATTTGGCGAAGAGTTTTGCCATGGACAATCGCCGGGTGTTGTTGCTTGAGATGGACCTGCACCGTCCGCGGCTGTGGAAGCTGTTGTCGCCCATCGTCACCAAGAAGCCGGAGAAGGGCGTCAGCAACGTCCTTATTGGTGACTGTGATCTCAAGAGTGTCACTATGCATGTGAAGGATTTCAATCTTGATATCGCTTTTGCGGGTCCGGTGCCGCCGAACGCTGCTGAGCTGCTTGGCACCAAGAAGCTGGCCGATTTGTTGGCTGAAGCGCAGGCGAATTACGACTGCGTGCTGATTGACACGCCGCCGATCCTGGCTGTATCGGACACGCTGATCATTGCCAGCCAGAATATTCCGTTGTTGCTGGTGACGCGTTTGTTCACGACATCTATGCCGGCCTTGCGGCATTTGCGTGACCGGCTCGCATCGGTTAATTTGCGGCTTGCAGGTCTGCTGGCCAACAACGCCGACGTGCCGAAGAACAGTTATGGCTATTATGGATCGGGAAGCTATGGCTACAAGTACGGTTATGGCTATGGCTATGGTTACAAGCATCGTGGTGGCGGCTATGGTCAGGATACTGACCCGGATGCTGCTCCTGAGAAGAAGAAGTCCTAACCACGTTGTTGTGGAACTCACTTGTCTAGCTTGCACTGTCTCACCTCTGCAAGCTGCTTTCGCGAGAGTGGGCACCTTCAGCGGTCTGGTTATAGTAGTAAATGTAATTATTGAACAGCCCCTTAGTCACTGCTGTTCCTAGTGTCAGGAACAGCAGTAAGACAGGATCAAGTCCCTGCCGCAAGGCGGGGATTGTTTGTGTTAGCCCCGCTAAGCCGGCGTGAAGTCGGCTGGGATGTTGTTGCTGTGACAGGTCCATGCAGCAGGCTTTCCGATAGGGAGGGATAGGTGACGATGTCGGTTTCCCCTACTGAACAACAGGAAGTGGTGAGGAAGTCTTCACGCGGGGACGACAGGAGTTCGGTCCCTTCAGAGCGGGAACGTACGCACCGGCATCGGCCGCGGCATCATCACCACCGTTCAACTCGCTTATCTTCCCGTCTGCGGCGTAAGTTTGGGATGGTTGCTGCCCATGCGTCAAGCGCATTGCGACAGGTTGCCTTTTGGGGCGCCTTGCTTCTCCTGATCCTTTTGCCCTTGGCCATGGGCGGTGGCGAGCTCTGGGCCCTGCCGGTGTCCCTCGGGTGGTGTCTGTGTCTTTATGTGTGCTGGGGCATTAGCGCGTTGGGGGCTTCGCCACGGGTGCCGCAGATGCGCATTCACTGGCTGTGCGCATTGCCCCTGAGCATTCTTCTGGTTGGCGCACTCCAGTGCTGGCCTAACACGCGACTGGTTGAGAGTCTTTCGCCGGGTGCGTTGGGGCATTGGCGCCGGCTTGGTAACATCGGCCTGACGGACGTCGTGCCGTCGCTAAGTGTTGCTCCGGATTTGACCCGCCGCTACTGCCTCTACGCATTGGTTGTGCTGTTGCTGATGGTGTTGCTGATCAGCTATTGTCGGGGGCGTTTTCATATCCTTTTCACTGCGTTGGCCATCGCGCTTGCGGTTGTTGTTCAGGCGCTAGTGGCGTACTACCCCTTTTTTTTCGGCGAGGCGTTGTTTTATTGGCAGGTGGATATTGAGCCCGACATTCTGTTCGGGGCATTTTTGAATCGGAATCATTTTGGTTTCATGCTGGGCATGGGCGCCTTGCTGATTTTGGGCCTGCTTTTTGCGGCGATGCACAGTCGGCAGCGGATTCTGGCGAAGAGTAACAATCGGGCGCACAAGCGTTTCATGATGATGATCATCCCGCTGGTGGTGGCATGGTTTTTGGTACAGGTATCGCAGGTCTTCAGTTTGTCGCGTGGTGCGTTTATGGGGACCGTGCCAGTAGCATTGGTGCTGGTCAGCGCTTGGCTATTTCGTCCGCATGGTTATATGCGGAGCCGACAAGGAGGTTCCCGGCAGAACCTGGTGATGGCGGTCGGGGTCGTTCTTTGTGCGTTATTCATTGCCTTGCCTGAAGCCTTGCCGCGTTTGTCGGAGCGTTATGAGCGCTTGATGAACGATCAGATAGTGACCAAGGACACGCGCTTTGTTCTTTGGCGAGAGAGCTTGCCGATGCTTCGGGACTACTGGCTTTGCGGCATCGGTATGGGCAACTACGCTCAGGTCATGACGCAATACGAGTCGGATTACACGCCCATGACCCTGCCGATCAATGCGCACAACGACTGGTTGGAACTGATGCTAGAGGTCGGCCTGCCGGTAGCTTTGGCGCTCTATACGCTGTTTGCGTTGTTCCTGCTGATGTCATTCCGGCGTTTGCGCCGGCAGGAAGACAGCATTCTGCGCTGGATTGGCTTTGGCGCATTCTCCGCTCTGGTCATGGGGATGATTCACGAATTGGTTGACTACAGCCTGCGGGCACCTGCGAATGGGCTGATATATGCAGCGTTAATGGTGCTTGTTTTGGTTTGTTCACGATCATCTTCGGGGGCTGAGGCGTCGTCACGGCACCGGCGTGATGTCGAGGGGGGGCGGGCGGCATCTTTTTTGCCTTGGTCTCAGCGCGCGGTTTTGCTTCTGGCCGCCTGTCTGTCGGTAATGGCACTTCCGGCCGTGTACCGCCGCGTGGTCGGCAGCGTGCTACACGTGCAAATGATTGAGATCATTGCCAGCCAGGAACGCGCCCGGGAAAAGCGTTATCCCCTGCTGAAGAACGAGTACAAGCACTTGGTTGGGCTGTCCTCGCGCATTCTTGAGTTGACGCCTGATGTCGGCGAAGTGCTGCGTCGCCGGGCGATCTGCCTGAATCATCTGGCCTATCTGACCTGGGAGAATGATGATGAGAGCATTGTGTTGGCCAATCACTATTCAGGGCAGGCCCGTGACGCCATTCGTGCGGCTTGTCAGCGCTATCCGATTGACGGGCGTTTTCACCTAGCGCGTGCGGTGATCTATGAGAATGCCGGCTGGTGCGCTCGGAAATATGACGAGGAGGCGATCGCCAACGCCTTTGAGCAGGCTTTGGCTGGTTATCCGCGCTATGCGCCGGTCATGCAGGATGTGGCGTCTGCCTATGTTCGTTCAAGCCGGCGTCTGGCGTATCAGCCTGAACAGCAAGCTCTGGCTGTCCAGCACAAGGAGCGCGCCAGCGCATTATTCCAGGAATACTTGAGGTCAGTTCCCTGGCGTGCGGCTCGCGTTTTGGCTGATCTTTGGGATCTTGATCCCCAGCCGGCGCGACTGGCGGCGCTGATACCGGCCAATTTTCACGCGCAGCGTGCGTTGTACCGTTTTTTTATGCAGAAACAGCTGTATCAAGATGCGCTCCAGCCTCTTAGCGATGTTGACGCCTTGAATCGGGTTGAGCTTTCGGAACGGGACATTCGTCGTCTTTCGCCCTATGAGCGCCAGCAGTATCTGACGCGGTCGCGGGACGACACTGGCCTGTGGATAGTCGGAGAGCAGTTGGTTTTGTACGGCGTGCTCGGGCGTTGGTCCGAGCATGCTGAGTTGTGGACGCGATATCGGCAAGAAATGGCTGCGAAAGAGGCTCGGGTACTGGCCAAGGCCCGGGGGCAGGGGGAGAGGGGACAGGTCCGTCTGGCCGAGGCGTCGTTGCTGAATTCGGCACGAGAACTGCCTTTTGCCTACGATATCCGCCTGGCGTTGGCTGAAATCTATGTCAGTTTGGGGCGCTGGCAGGACGTGGCGACGGCTCTGTCCTTGTTTGTTTATGAGCAGGCGTCCATTGACAGCGCAAAAATGATTCGGGCCCTTGAGTTAATGGAGCAAATGGTTCCGATTGAAAAGCCGGGCGAGTTCAACAAATACCGTTTTGTGGAGGCGGCGCTCAAGGTTCGGATCAATGAGGGCAGCCGGACAATAAACAAGCGACAGCTGGTGGAGGGTCTGAAGGTGTTTGCCGACTTAGCGGCGTGGAATGCGGCGAATCCAGATCGGGCGTGGATACAGCGGCATTTGCTTGATCTTTACGCTGGCCGTGCGCACGAACTGCTTGGGGATGCGGCGGCGGCGGCGGCGGCATATCGGCGTGGCCTTGAAGTCAGCCCGCGGAATCTATGGCTGCGGCAGCGCCTGGCAGCTTTGCCGGCCCCGCATGGCGAGGCCAATGAACTGTCGGCAGTAGTGGCGAGCTTGGTGCCAAGTCGTCATTATTTTGGAAGCGATCTGTGTCTTCTCGGTTATTCATTTCAGCCCGAGGAAGTTCAGCAACTGCATAGCGGTGTCGTGGTGACGCACGCTTGGCTGTGTCTGGATGATATCAACGAAGACCGATTGATGTTGATCAGTTTTCATAACAACGGCGGCCGGATATTCAGTGATACGTACAATTTTGTCAAGGAAGACCGGCCGATGGTCAGTTGGCGCATTGGCGAGTTGTGGTTGCAAGAGCGCAGTTATCGGCCGCTGCTGTTGGCATATCAGCAGGGCGGGGTCCATAAATGGCAGAATGGGCCGGTTGCCAGTGAAATTGCCATGCGGGGCATGAACCGCCGACAGGCGAAGCAGTACAGCGCGAGCCCGCGCGCGTATGTTCCTGTCTTTGCTTTCGCGCTTCAGCGCGACTGAGGCGCGCTGCCACTGCAAGTGCGGCATGGTCTGTGACGTAGTCTAGGTGATCAGCAGGAGTGTGATGACATGATTGATATGCACAGCCATATCTTGCCGGGTGTGGACGACGGCGCGAAAGACATGGCGGAAGCAGTGGCGATGGCCGAGCTGGCTGTGGCGAGCGGCGTCAAGATCATGGTCACAACGCCACACGGGCTGTCGTCACCTTTCAATGTTGCTGCCAGTACACGCGATCTGGTGCTGAATGACTTACGTCAGGAATTTCAGCGGCGACATCTCGTCCTGGAGCTGTTGCCGGGTATGGAGTGCTGGGCTGATGAAAAGGCCTTGAATGAGGCCTTGGCTCATCCCGAGTGCTTCATGAACTACCGGCCGGAGGATTCCGGGCGCAAGTGCCTGCTGGTGGAATGTCCCCCCATGTTTGATTTGCCCATGGTCGATAGTTTGCTTTTTCAGGCGCAGATCAAGGGTATAAACTTGATCTTGGCGCATCCGGAGCGGCATCCGGGCTTTCGTCGGCAGGAAAGCCTGTTGGCGACAATGATGGACAAGGGGTTGACTTTGCAGTTCAACGCCGAAGACATTCGTAAGCGTCGTTGGCTGTGGGGTGCCGAGCGGGTGACGCGGCGGCTGATGGAGCGGAATCCGGCGCAGATTGTGCTGGGCAGCGATACGCATTCCAAGGACAAGCGGCCGCCGAACATGGCATTCGCTCGCGAGGTGATCTGCGAGTGGTTTGACGAGGGGATGTGGGAGTTGCTGACGTGGCAGAATCCCTCGCGGCTGCTGGGGCTGAAGGGCTGAAGACAGAGCGGGGGCGGTTAAGAACGCTAGCCGTTGTCGCGGGGCCCCGCCTGCGGGTAGTGAGTGATGCCGTTGGCGGTATCGTGATGATCAGGTGCAACGAGCTGCCGGTTTCAGAGTGTCTCTTCCCGGTAGGTGTAGCAGACGATCGTGATTTTGTGATCAGCGCAAAAAGCCTGCGTCTTTTTCATTTCGTCGCTGCTGAGATCAAATTTGCACAACGCCAGCTTTTGGAATGGCGTGTGCTGGTGAATTTGTTCCAGTGCTGTGATGTCGCCGAGAACCTTGTAGGCCACGCAGTAGCCGTGGGTGTAGGTTTTATCCCGGTCAATGAAGCCAATGATGTGTTCGCTGCCGTTGCGGGCTCGGTTATTGATGTTTTCGCGGATGTATGTCCTGCCGGCCGGGCAAATCCCATACACCAGCACCCCGGTGGTGTTGTCGGTCGCCAGATGGTTGCGGTGCCGGTATTTGATTAATGACGACCGGATCCAGGGAATGAACAATCTTTCACCAATGATACCCAGGGTGGTGAATGCGTAGGCGGTGAAGAATAGGTCCAAGTTGCCGCGGGGGACCCTGGGCAACTGGGCTAAGAGCCAAGCAGCGGCGAAGCCAACGGCTAGGTAAAGAAGAATGTGGAAATAATCCTCAATGCTGGCGTGGTTCCAGAAAATGTGGTAATTGCGTGACAGGATCAGGGCGATGAAGACCGGCGTGACCCAGTGCAGAAGCATGTAGATATCGTTGCGGCCGGAAAAATGGCTGTGCTTGGCGCTGAGCAGGAAGGCAAAAACTATTATTCCAAGGTCCCACAAGGGGTGGACCAAGTTTAAGATAAGCCCAGTGCGGGAGAGCGAGAAGCCGTTGCAGATGAGTTCTGAGGAGTTCCACAACTCAATGACCGCCAAGCGGTGTACGACCAGGCTGAAGGCGATGAGTGCGAGAAAGAATGCCAGCCATGGCAAATGCCTGGGCAGGTAGGTGCAAATAACAGCTACCACGGCAAGCACGGCGGCCAACAGGTAGATGACATTCACTGTCCGCGGCTGGTTATTCTCGAAGAACGACAGCAGGCGATGGTGCAGGTGATGCCGGTCGGCGCTCATGATGCCGACATTTGGGTCGTCGCGATGCAGCATCTTGTAGGTTACCCGGCGCCAGATGGCCAGGCCGGTGTCAAGGATGGGGATGCCGCAGGCGAGGATGGGCACGACAATGGCCGATACCGTTGCAATCTTGGTGCAGGTGATGATGCCCAAGGCGCCCAGCGAGTAGCCAAGGAACATGCTGCCGGTATCGCCCATGAAAATCCGCGCGGGGTGCATGTTGTAGCGGAGAAAGCCCAGGCAACATGCGGCCAGGCAGAACATCACCAAGGCGTGCGGATGGGAGCTTTTCAGCATGAGAATGCCCCCCAGGCAGACAGCGGAAATGCCAGCGACGCCGGAGGCGAGGCCGTCAACGCCGTCGATCAAGTTGAAGGCATTGATGACGGCGGTGATCCAGAACACGGTAATCACGAGGCTGAAGAAGGTATTGCAGTGGAAGCCGAGAATGCTGGTGAATCGTATGCCTAGTGACCAGCAGACCAGCGCCGCCAGGATTTGCAGGGCGAGCTTGATTTTTGCGGGGATGCCCCAACGGTCATCAATGATCCCGGTCGGCAGTAAGATGAGCATGGGAATAAGGAGTTTGGCGGCTTCCGGGGTGCCAATAGGCAGGAAACGGGACGGCGCCAGGAATGATGAGCAGAGAACTGCGATACAGAAGGCCAGAATCATGGCCACGCCGCCACCGAGAGCGACTTCCCGCGTGTGAATGTGCCGTCCGCCGGTGACTTTGGCGACCAGGCCGACCTTTGGCAGTGCGAAAACGCAGAGTCTGGTCAGTGCTGCGGCCAGAATGACGGTCAGTACCGGCAATAACAAAAAAACCGACCAGTTGGCCAGCATTTTCCAGCAAATGTGGAGTAAATTAATCATCCGTATATCGTATCTCTCTATCGACGACATGAGGCCAAAGCGGCGTTTGGCTTTGGCGGGATGCTCCCACCCTCAAGTATGAAAAAAGGCAAGCACTAACAATATATGCTTTCATGCAAGAATCAATAGCACGGTCGCCGTCCAGCCACGAGTTTTGGAGTGGTGTTTGTGGATGGCAGACGTATTCTTGCAGAATGGTCGGTCACTCAAGAAGGAAAGCATTTTCTGCAAGTAGCGCGGATATTCCACGCATGACAGTTGCATTAATATCACTTGCGGCGATGATGAGATTGCATGAATAACGATGTTATTTTACAGCCCGGGCGAGAGCGTTCGTTGCAGCGCCATCATCCCTGGGTTTTTTCCGGCGCAATCGCGCGGGTAAGCGGCCAGGCGGCGGCGGGGGACACCGTTGACATCTATGCTGCTGATGGCCAGTGGCTGGCGCGCGGAGCCTACTCGCCGGCTTCGCAAATACGGGTGCGGGCGTGGACATTCAGTGCAGACGAGTCCATCGATGCCGATTTTTTCAGCCGGCGTCTTGCTGACTGCCGGCGCTATCGCCAGCAGCTTGGCGTCGCTGCGGCGAGCAACTGCTGGCGTCTGGTGCACGGCGAGGCTGATGGTCTGCCGGGTTGCGTCGTTGACCGCTATGGCGATTACTACGTCTGCCAGTTCAGCAGCGTCGGCGCTGAACGCTGGAAAGGTGTCATCGCCGAGTTGTTGTCTGCCGAGCCCGGTGTGCGCGGAGTGTACGAGCGCTCGGATTGCGACTCGCGGCTGCGTGAGGGGCTGTCGCTTGTGTGTGGCGTGCTGACTGGCGAAGAACCGCCGGCGCTGCTTGAATTGCGCGAGAACGGCCTTCGGCTATGGGCGGATTTGCGCGAGGGGCACAAAACCGGCTATTATCTTGACCAGCGCGACAATCGGGCCGAGCGGTGCTGCTATGCCGGCGCCGCCGAGGTACTGAATTGTTTCTGTTACAGCGGCGGTTTTGGCATTCGGGCGGCGCTGGCCGGTGCAGCGCGGGTTACTCAGATTGATGCGGCGGAGAGTGCCTTGGCGCTGGCACGGCAGAATGCCGAGCTCAATGGCCTGGCGGACGAGCGTTTCCGTTATCTTCGCGGAGACGTCTTTCAGTTTCTCCGGCGTTGTCGCGACGCCCGTGAGAGCTTTGATGTGATCATACTAGATCCACCGAAGTTTGCGGACACGCAGGCGCAGTTGGCCAAGGCCTGCCGTGGCTACAAGGACATCAATCTGTTGGCCGCGAAGCTGTTGCGTCCTGGTGGTACGCTGTTGACTTTTTCCTGCTCAGGGGCGATGACGCCGGAGCTGTTTGTGAAGGTCGTCGGTGACGCCGCCCGCGATGCTGGTCGTGATGGACGCATCGTGCGGGTGCTTGGCCAAGCGCCTGATCATCCCTTGTCCCTGGATTTTCCGGAGGGCCATTATCTCACCGGCTTGGAGCTGGTGCTCAGCTAGTCCATGCCAAGCAGAGAGTGACATTGTTGTATGCAGATGGATATCCAGCAACATTTGAACGTTCAGCAGCGGCAGGAACTGGTCATGTCCCCGCAACAGCTGCAGGCGCTGCAAATTTTGCAGGAAGCCACGTTGGAGTTGCAGCAGCGGATCACGAGCGAATTGAATGTCAATCCCGTGCTGGAAGTGACGGGCAACGGTCTGGAACAGCTGGCTGGTAATCCGCTGGAAGACAGCGGCCTGGGCAGTCAGAACGATGAGCATGCCGCGCAACTGGCCGAGTACGATGAAAGCATGGTTGACGCCGTGCGCGAGATCGGCGACGAAGGACTTTTTCGCGACGCGCTGGCCGGTGTGGCGTATGACGAGGACGCTGAGGAGCGCCGGCAGCATTTCTTCAATTCGCTGAGCAGCGAAGCGACCCTGCAAGACCGCCTGTTGGAACAGCTGCGTGACGTGGTGCAGGACGATCCGCATTGGGTGCGGATTTGCACGGAGGTTCTCGGTAATCTGGATGACGCCGGCTACCTACAGGCCGGAGATGACGACATCGCTCGCGGCACGGGCGTCAGCCTAGCCGAGGCGCAGCGGGCGGTGGCCATTGTCCAGAGCCTGGAGCCGGCCGGCATCGGCGCGAGGGATTTGCGCGAATGCCTGTTGCTACAGCTGGAACGGAACCGTGAGCGGGGCAGCATCGCCTGGGACATAGTCGATCGGCATCTTGACGATTTGGCTCGGAATCGCCTGCCGCAGCTGGCGAAGAGCCTGGATGCCGATTTGAGTGAGATACAGGCGGCGGCGGAGCGGATTCGCTCGCTTGATCCCCGGCCAGGACATGCGTTGGCGGCCACGCCGGTGAACTACATCGTACCGGAAGTCGTCATTGAGCTCGGGCCGGAAGGGCGCTGGCAGGTTCGCATGAATCGCTGGACGACACCGCGTCTGGGGCTGGTGCAGCGCTACGTGGATATGCTGCAGGAACCGAGCGTGCCGGCGGAGGTCAAGCAGTTCTTACGGGAGAAAATGGCCAGCGCCAAAACACTGATGAATGCTCTTGGCGAACGGCAAGCGACGATTGAGCGTATTGCCTGGGTGCTGGTGGAGAAGCAGGGCGACTTCTTAAGTGAAGGGCCTGGCAAGCTCCGGCCCCTGACCATGCAGCAGGTCGCCGAGGAACTTGAACTGCACGAAACGACAATCAGCCGGGCTGTCGCCAACAAGTACGTGCAGACGCCGCATGGGCTCTTCAGCTTCCGGCATTTTTTCACAACGGGCTACCAGGGCAGCGACGGCGAGGCCCTGTCCAGTCGCGCGGTCAAGGAGAAGATCGTGGCCTTGGTTGCCCAAGAAGCGAAGGCCAAGCCGCTGTCGGACCAGAAGATCGCCGAGTTGCTGGCCAAGGAAGGCCTGACGGTTGCCCGGCGCACGGTCGCCAAATATCGTGAAGAAGAGGGTATACCCGCCGCGAGCCTCCGCCGGGTGCACGGTTGAGTGCAAGCGAACGGAGCGCGAAAGAAAGCGTTCCACCGCATGAGCTGTCGGGCGGCGGCACGTTTCTGAGCGGTCCAGGTGGGTTTACGCTTGGTTGTTGATAGCGAAGTGGTGCTGCCCGGCTTGGAGTGCTTTGCCCTCGTAGACGACGGCGGTGTTGGGCGGCACGCTGATCGAGAGCTCAATGATTTTATTGTCACAGCGTTGCCAATGCACATCGACTGAGCCATGGGCGTTCTTGCGACTGCAGCGGCAGCACGTCAATTGGGGAATGAAATGCGGGCGGATGACAATGATGCCGTGATCGACATTGATGCCGCCGAGAGTGCGGACGATCCAGCCCATGAAATCCGAGTACATGTGGTGGTTTTTTGACGCGCGGCAATCCCACAGTTCCCACAGGGTGGTGGCGTCTTTGTCAAGCCACTCGCTGAAGCTGGGGTAGCCTTTGGCGGTGATGATGCGGTAGGCGTAGTCGGGCAGGCCGCAGATGGTGAGAGCGTCAAAGAGATGACGGAGACCGACCATGCCGCAGTTGTGGTGGAAGCTGGCGGTTTCGACAAGCTCGGCCAGCTGGGCCTTCAAGGGCGCCAGTTCCGTATAGAGGTCGTGGTAAATGACCATGGCGACAGCGCTTTGCTCGTTGACGACGCAACGGCCGTCGGGCAGCATGAACTGCTCGGCGAAATGTTGTTCCTGTGACGCCAGTTCCGCGCCGAGGGCGTCTGCATCCGCGTCCATACCGGCTTTGGTGGCGGCGATGCGGGCGATTTTGAGAAATTTGATTAGCAGGACTTCGTTGATGAATCCCAGTGGCACTTTGGTTGGTCGGGGCGCAGCCCAGTCGCAAAGACCATATTCGAGGAAGCCCTGGTCATTTTTTTGCGAGCGGAACCAGTCGAGACTGCGCTTCATGGCCGGGTAAGTGCTGATGAGTGGCTGCTCGTCGTTTTCAGCCAGGAAAAGCCGGTAGGGGATTTCGAAGAGGATGCCTTCGGAAACGGGTCCGTTGCCCCAATTGAAGCCCCAGCCGCTGGTTGGGATGATGCCGGGGAGGGCGCCGTCCTCACGCATGGCGTCCACGATATCCTGTAGCCACTTGCGGAAGAGCTTGCCGACGCCGAAATTGAGCAGCATGTGTTCGCATGACGCCTGGGCGTCGTTGGCCCAGCCGAGTTTTTCGCGGGTTGGGCAGTCGGTGGGCTTCCAGAAGAGATTGGACAGCACGGCCATTTGGCCGATGCTGAAGAGTCGGTTGAGCACCTTGTCCGAGCAGCTGAAATCGCTGCAGACGGCGACGGCCTGGTGGACGAAAATGCCGCTGACAGAATCCAAGCGGGGATTTTTGAGGCCGCCGACTTTGATATAGCGGAAGCCGTGGTAGGCGAAGCGGGGTGACCAGGTGAAGGGGCCATTGGGGCAAATCAGCTGGTCGCAGGCGAAGACGCTTTCCGGGTAGAAGCGCAGCATTTCATTGAAGTTCAGAGTATTGTCGTCATTGATCTGTTCGGCATAGCGGATGGTGATGAGGTCGCCGGCTTGCTGATTGACGTGGATGCGGGCGTAGCCGGAGATATTCTGGCCGATATCAAAGATGATGCCGTCATTGACCGCGATCATTTTTTGGGCTTTGTATTCACCGCATTCACGGATGGGCTCGCATTCGCAGCGGCGGAAGGTTCCGCGTGGGGGCGTGCTGTCGCAGATAGCGTATGGCCAGTGGTGGTCATCGAAATCGGCGCTGATCCAGGCGGGGTCGTAGAGCCTGGCGTCGAAGTGTTCGCCGCTGCGAAGCTGGTTGTAGGTGACAGGCGAAGCAGTGCTGCAGCGCCAGCTGCCGTCGCTATTGAGCAGTGTCTTGCCATCGACTGCCAGTTTAAGGATGAATTTGGGGTGATCGCGCCAGGTCGCCTCGTTGTAATTCCATGGTGTTTTGAAGATTTCGTTGTAATAGCCGTTGCCGCAGATGACTGCGAGAATGTTTTGGCCCTTCCGTAGTAGCGCGGTGACATCATAGACATTGTACCAGAGGGTTTTGTTATAGTCGCTCTCTGGCGCGGTGAAGAGATCGGGGCTGATCGGTTGGCCGTTGAGGTAGTAGTAGGCGATGCCCAGTCCGCAGACGGCTATTTCGGCTTTGCTGAATGTGCCGTCCACGGTGAATACCCGTCTGAACATGGGCGCGAGGCAGCTAGTGTTGTCACTAGGAACGAAAGGAACATCGGCCTTGATGAAAGACGTCTTGGCAAACATGAAGCACCTCGGTTGAAATGGAAATCCAAAGGGTGACTGGTTGGCGTACCGTCCCTGCGTTAGCGGGGGATAATGTACACGCATTACTTGTCTATCGTCCAGCCGGCATGACATTAAATGCGCTCGCCGAGTCGTTGGTCAGCCATTGCACGCCGTTATCGTCTGCGCCTCCACCTACGCCCGAGTGGGACATGACTGTGGCGAACGGCTCCCAGCGGAAGCAACAAAGCAGCCATCACGGCGACCGGAGCGGCTACTCGGAACTCATAACGACTTGCGGCCAAATCACCAGGATCATGCATCTGAAATCATCCTGATACACATTATGCTGTTACTCTGCTTTTTTTGGCTTGTTACGATGCCAATTTTGTGCTACTTTTTCTTGTAGTTCTTGAAATCAGCCCCTCCCACCCGGGGGCCCCCATCCCATAAGGTCGCGCGCGCGAAACAGACTTGGTTTGAGCTGGGGGGGCACACAGTATCAATGACTGATTGATTATCTCGCCGTCAAAAAGCTCGTTGGCGGTGAAGGTCAGGAAGGCCACAAGTGCTTACCAGGCGGCGCGCTTAGATGACCAAGCGGCGCGCTTAGGTGACCAGGCGGCGCGCTTAGGTGACCAGGCGGCGCGCTTAGATGATGCCTGGCGCGGTTGGCGCCACGGACGCCGGCATTGAGCTAGTGACATGGCGCAGCGGGCCCCGCTGCCAGGTTCGGCATTGATCGCTATCATGGAGACGACGATGACAGACACCCTGCAGGCCTATTCCAGTTACTTTCCGTCAGCACTTCATTTTGGCAGTGGCTGCCGGCGGCTGAGCGTGGAAATCGTCGACGCGCTATGCGTGCCGGAGGCGCCGCGGATATTTTTGGTGTGTTCGCAAAGCGTGTATGGCCAGGAGCCGGCGCGGGATCTGTTGGCGGCTTTGGGGCCGCGTGTGGTTGCCATGCGGATTGGCGTGCCGCATGATCCGCCGCTAAGTTGCGTTGATGAAATCATCGCGGCGGCGCGTGTTTCCAGTGCCAATGCTTTTCTGGCCATAGGGGGCGGCAGTGTGATGGACGCGACCAAGACCGCCGCCCTGTTGGCGGCTGCGCCGACGCCGCTGCCGGCGGCGGAGTATTTCCGCGGGGAGCGCCCTTTGCCCGCGCGGAGCTTGCCGCTGGTGGCGTTGCCGACCACAGCAGGCACTGGCGCGGAGATCACCAAGAACGCCGTGTTGACCGATGTCGAGAAGGACAACAAGGGGTCCATCCGCTCACCGGCCATGATTCCAGCGGCGGCGCTGGTTGATCCTGATTTCACGTTAGCTTTGCCGGCGCAGGTGACGGCCGACAGTGGCATGGACGCTTTGACCCAGGCGTTGGAGTCCTACGTGTCCACGGGGGCGTCGGAATTGAGTCGCGGGCTGGCTGAACGCGCGGTTGCTCTGTTGTTGCGCTGGCTGCCGCAGGCGTATGCCGACGGTAGTCACGCAGAGGCGCGGCTGCGCGTGGCCGAGGGCAGCATGCTGACGGCGCTGGCTTTTTCGCAGAGCGGTCTGGGCGCGGTTCACGGCCTGGCTCACCCGATTGGGCATGTGCTGAATCTTGCACATGGTCTTACTTGCGCAGTGTTGCTCCCGCACGTCATGCGCTGGAACTACGATTGCCGGCGTGACGACTGGTCGCGGCTGGCCTGTGCTTGCGGCCTGGCCGACGGCGCGGCGCTGCTGCGCGCCGTGGCGGCGCTGGCGACGGAGCTGCGGGTGCCGGGTAATTTACGTGGACTCGGGCTCCGGGAGGAGCATTTCGCGTACATTGTCCGCCACTGTCGCAGTGGCAGCATGAAGGCCAATCCTCGGGCGATGAGTGATGACGACGTGCTGGCTATGCTCCGAGTGCTGGCGGGACTGGGCTGAGACGCGGATTGGCTTTGTTGTTTCCGCAGATTGCCGCATTTATTATCAAGCGGCAGGTTATGCCGTTGTGCGGCTCATCAGGCGGCCGCAGGCGGTCGTGGGCGGCGCAGCTTCTCAGTTGGTGTTGATGACGGTGACGTCCTGCTCCAAGGCGCGGAATATCTTGCTGAGCTCGCGGATGAGTTCCTGGACGGTCTCTAGGACCTTTGCGTCGTCGTCTGCGCCGATAGCGTCCATGATGCTCGCGGAGCGGTTGGACAGCTCAATTAGGCCGATGGATGACAGCTGGCCTTTGAGGCGGTGGAGGATGGCACGTGCGTCTTCCCAGTTGCTGCGTTTGGCGTAGATGTCGAGGTTATCGAGCATGATGCGCCAATCGGCGACGGTCTGGGCGAGGATCATCTTGATTTCGCCCAAGGAAATCTGGTAGCGTTCACGCATGAAGTCGTGCATCAAGCGCACTTGGCTGTCCTCTTCGCTTTCGAGCAGGTCGTGATTTTCGCGCATTTCGCGCTGAGGCTTGATACCGAGGGCATCGGCGATGGCCAGCAGGAGCTGATCGCGTTCAAAGGGCTTGGGGATGAAGCCGGTTGAACCAGCGCCGAGGGCCTTTTCCACGTCTTCCTGGAAGGCCGACGCTGTCAGGGCGATGATGTGGGTCATGCCGCTGTTGGGCAGTTTGCGGATTTCGCGGATGGCGGTGTAGCCGTCCATGACCGGCATCTGGATGTCCATGAAGATAAGATCGAAACGCTGTTTGCGACAAAGGTCGAGAGCCTCTTGGCCGTTTTGCGCCGTCAGGTAGGGCAGGCCAGCACTTTGGCAGATGGTTTCCAGCAGGAAAAGGTTGGTAGCGGTATCGTCGACCAGCAACGCGAGGTGCTTCTTGAGCTCCTGGCGAGGCAGAATCACTCGGAAATGGCCAGAAAGGCGGACTTGTTCCTCGGGCTTGGCGACGGCGCAGGTGACGGTGAAGG
Source organism: Lentisphaeria bacterium (assembly GCA_028706165.1). Lineage (GTDB taxonomy): Bacteria > Verrucomicrobiota > Lentisphaeria > Oligosphaerales > Oligosphaeraceae > Oligosphaera. The sequence goes on from JAQWBY010000015.1 coordinate 23,008, forward strand.
AAAAGCTTGAGCCTTCGCCGGGGCGGCTTTTGACCGTGAGCGTGCCGCCGAGGAGCTGGACGATGCTGGCGGAGATGCTTAGCCCGAGGCCAGTGCCACCGTACTGGCGGAACACCCGGTTGTCGGCTTGGGCGTAGGGTTGGAAAAGCTTGTTTTGCAGGTCGAGAGGGATGCCTACGCCGCTGTCCTGGACGGCGAAGTCCATGGTCAGGCGCCCGTCTGCAGCCGTGCGGGCCTGAATATCCAGGGATATTTTGCCGTGGTCGGTGAATTTGACCGCATTGTTGAGGAGGTTGTCCAGCACCTGGCGGAGGCGGGTTGGGTCGCTGCGCACAATCAATGGCTCGGGAGCGTTGATGTTGAGGTCGACTTTGAGGTTCTTTTGTTTGGCCAGCTGGTGGGCCAAGGCGACGCGGTCGTCAGCCATGGCCCGCAGGTCAAAGGCAAGCTCTTCGAGTTCAAGTTTGCCGCTGCTTAGTTTTGAGTAATCCAGGACTTCATTGATGACATGCATAAGGCTTCTGGCACTGGCTTCGATGATGCGCAGATATTGTTTTTGCTGCGGGTTGAGTGGCGTTTCGCCAAGGTTGGCCAGGAAGCCGATGACGCCGTTGAGGGGCGTACGGATTTCGTGGCTCATTGTGGCAAAAAAGGTGTCTTTGGCCTGGTTGGCTTTTTCCAGCTGTGCAAAGAGGGCGTTGAGTTCGGCGCCAAGTTCTTTTGGGCTGCTGGCCCGCGTCAGATGTTGGGTTTTTGGGGAACCGGGCGCCAGCAACAACCGGTCGCTGATGGTGCGAATTTCGCCGGTGACATTGCGGTGGAACAGCCAAAGTGCGGCGCCAAGGCCTGATAGCGCGATCAGCGCTGCCAGCCAGATCCCAATCCGACCGTGGCGCAAGGCGCGGGCAATCTGCTCGCCAGTGATGGTCTGGATGGTCTGAATGTCCCAGAGCAGCTTGAGGCTCTCGCTGATGGACACGTCGTAATGGTTGCTCAGACCGCGGCCGCTGACAATACTGCTGCGAGCGTCGTTGATGATGCCCCAGCTCTCCCGAAAAGCCAGTTGGCTGTTGCGCCCCGGCTGGTACCGCTGCAGGACGGCTGTCGCAGTGTCGTTTTCGTCACAGCGAGCAAGGATGTCTTTGATCGTTTTGCTGCTTTCGTCGATCAACGATAAGGCTTCGGCTTCCTTGGTGTTAACACCCTGTTGCCGAGCCTTGATCAGCTTGTCGAGAAAGATGCCCTGGGTAAGCACTTCACCGTGCAAATGCGCCAGGTCGGTCTGGAATAGTTGCAGTTGTGCGGCCTGGTGCAGAGCCCGCAAAGACAGCAATGTGCAACCGAGGAAGACCACTATTGGCAATGCCAGGCCTGAGATGAGTAAGTGGCGTTTGGACAAAGGCGCGCTCCCTGATAATCCGCCGGTTGGTGCCAGCCCCCGCGATGACAAAGAGAGAAAAAGGCCGGACAGGTTATGCTCCGGCCTGAATAAGCGGATTCACTTGCGGGATTGTCTCAAAAGCAGAAGTTGATGATCGGGAAGAACGGCACATTTGATTCGCGGATGATGTTGACCAGGCCGATTTGCACGCCGACCATGAACTCGCAGTAGTTGATCAGGCCGACTTGCAGGCCGTGGCTTTCCAGGGCGGTGTTGATAATGCCGATGTCAATGCCTTTGCTCATGGCGTCCACATTATTCATCAGCAGGCCTAACTTGACGCCGCTGGCGGCGCCGTCAAGATTGATCAGGCCGATCTGGAGGCCGGTGAACTCCTCTTTGACGACGTTGACGAGATTGAGTTGCAGCGCCGAGGTCCGGTCACTGGCGGAAGCAATGCCGAAATCAAGGCCGGTGATATTTTTGTTGCCGCCGTATGGTAGATTGATCTTGAGGCCAGCGACGTCTATGTAATCCGGCACGACTTGGGCGTTGGGAGGCCAAACGCTGATCTGCAGGGGGGTGGTATCAAAAGCCGCAGCGGCGAAGCAGCTACCTAGTACGGCGAGGATAACGGCGAGCATTTTTTTCATGATTTGTTTCTCCCGAATGGACCCTTTGTGAAACACCAGCTTGTAGGTCCCAGGATGCCTGGGGCTAACACGTGATAAACCGCATAAACAATAGCGCCCGGAGGGGCGCTTGCCAAGCGGCGCAGGCGCAAAATTAGGTGAGAGCAGTAATTGGTAAGTAACCACCCCGGCGGGGAAAACACCGGGGGCAATTTGCCGGAAACCCACGGCCAGTCGTCGCCCAGCCATTGGAACTTGATTTCCGCCGACCTTTGCGGCAACGG
>JAQWBY010000241.1 GCA_028706165.1 Lentisphaeria bacterium
ACCGAACGCCGCCATTTTCTTCGCGCGTTCCTGCCGGCGGCGTGGCTTGACGCGCAGCGGCAAGGCATGCCGCCAATGAAACCAGCACCAATCTGCGTTAATCTGCGGAATCTGTGGATAAAAAAAAGCCACCCCGGCGGCGTGGCTTGACGCGCAGCGGCAAGACATGCCGCCAAAGAAACCTGCATCTATCTGCGTTAATCTGTGGACTCTGCGGATAAAAAGAAGCCCCATTCCCGCATACTCTGCGCCTTCTGTAGAAAAAAGGACCACCGGCATGAAGTACGACAAAGATCATTCGTCCCAAATCTCCTTTCCTCTTGGCGGCATCGGCTCGGGTTGCATCGGCCTGGCCGGCAATGGCCAGCTGGTCGACTGGGAGATATTCAATCGCGCCAACAAAGGCAGCAGCAATGGCCTGAGTCACTTCGCCGTCAGCTGCGAAAAAAACGGCCGGGTCACGGCCTGCCGTATCCTACACGGCGATGTCCCCGAACACAACTACAGCGGCGTCTATCGTCGCGGCGACGACAACGGCTACCGCGGTTTCGGCTGGGGCCCCGACGCCGATTCGCTCTGCGGCCTGCCGCATTTCCGCCACCACGACTTCCATGGCCAGTTCCCCTTCGCTCGCATCGACTTCGGCGGCGAAGACTTTCCCCTGCGCGTCGCCCTCAACGCCTGGACGGTGTTTATCCCCGGCAACGACCAGGACTCGTCGCTGCCGGCGGCATTTTTCAGCGTGGAAATTGCCAATACCGGCAGCGAGCCCGTTGACGCGCGCGTCATCAGCGTCATCCAGAACCCGTGGGGTAGCAGCGTGGCCCGCAATCACTGGCGCAATGGCGTCATGCACTGCTGCAGCGGTCTGGAGCCCGACGATTTCAACTATGGCGAGCTCGCCCTCGGCTGCCTCGAAGATCCCGCCACGCTGTCCTACCAGCAATATCTTTATCGCGGCGGCTGGCGTGACCGCGTCGAGAGCTACTGGCAGGACCTCAATACGCCCGGGCGTTTCCAAAACCGCGTGTACGACGACCACCCAGCCAGCGGCACCGACAGCGCACTGATCGCCAGCCACGTCACCCTCGCACCCGGCACCCGCCGCAGCGTGCGCTTCGTGATTACCTGGCATGTGCCCAACCGCAGGAACGACTGGCGCAAGGACATTGACGCGCTCTGCGCGGCTAATGGCGTCGAAAACCGCTGGCGCAATTGGTATGCCACGGTGTGGCCCGACGCCGTCGCGTCCTGCCGTTACGCCATGGACAACTACAAGGACCTGCACAGCGCCACCAGGCGCTTCCACGACACTCTCTTCGCCTCATCCCTGCCGGAGGCCGTGCTGGACGCCATCTCGGCCAACCTGTCCATCCTCAAAAGCCCCACCTGTCTGCGCCTGGAAGACGGCAGCTTCTACGGCTGGGAAGGCGTCGGCACTGCCTGGGGTTCCTGCGAGGGCTCCTGCGCGCACGTCTGGAACTACCAACAGGCGCTGCCCTTCCTCTTCCCCAAACTAGAGCGGTCCATGCGCGAAGCGCACTGGCGCCACAGCGTCGATGAAGTCGGCGGCAGCCACTTCCGCCTGGTGCTGCCGCTGGGCATACACGCCACCCGCGACTGGATGCGGCCATGCGTCGATGGCCAGATGGGTGATGTCATGAAGGCCTTCCGCGACTGGAAAATCTCCGGCGACAACACGTGGCTCAAAACCTGGTACCTGACCATCCGCAAGACCATCGAATACGCCTGGAGTGAACACAATCCCGATCAGTGGGACCCGCAGCAGACCGGCGTCATCAGCGGTCGGCAGCACCACACCCTTGACATGGAACTCTTCGGCCCCAACGCCTGGCTGCAGGGTCACTACCTCGGCGCGCTTCTCGCTGCCGCTCAGATGGCCGATGCCGTCGGCGACAGCGATTTCGCCACGCATTGCCGCAACATCTTCGCCAAGGGTCGGCAGTGGACCGAAGACCATCTCTTCAATGGCGACTACTACCAGCAGCGTATTGACATCCGCGACCGCACTGTCCTGGACCGCTATCAGCACGCCGCACATTACTGGGACGACGAACACGGCCAGCTCAAGTACCAGATCGGCGAAGGCTGTGAAATCGATATGCAGCTCGCTCAGTGGTACGCCAGCATCTACGGCATCGGCCAGATTTTTGCCCCCGAGCGCAATCGCCAAGCCCTCGCCGCCCTCTTCCGCCACAACTTCCGCGCCTGCATGCGCGACCACGCCAACCAATGGCGCATTTATTCGCTCAATGACGAGGCCGGCCTGATCATCTGCACCTGGCCCGAGGGCACAGAACGCCCTGTCATTCCCCTGCCTTACGCGTCCGAAACCATGGACGGCTTCGAGTACGCCGCCGCCGCGCATATGATCGGCTGCGGCATGGTCGACGAGGGCCTACGCGTGGTGCAGGCTGTGCGCAACCGCTACGACGGCCGCAAACGCAATCCCTGGAATGAAATCGAATGCGGCAACAACTACGCCCGCAGCATGGCCAGCTATGGCCTGCTGCTCAGCTACAGCGGCTTCCGCTTCGACCGCACCGCCGGCGTCATCGGCTTCCATCCCGTTCTGCCGCCGCCCTTCACCTGCTTCTGGTCACTGGGCGACATTTGGGGCAGCTATACCCAGAACAGGGACAACGCCATTATCAGCGTCATGGCCGGTTCACTCCACCTCACAGCCATTGAACTGGACCGACCCGTCAAGGCGATCACATGCAATGGCCAGCCGGCCACTCTGCCCCTGGATCTGCTTGACGGCGACAGCGTCCGCTGCCAGCTCTGAGCACGATGGCCACCACTGGTTGATCGCGCCCGGCGGTGGCCATCCGGGAGCCACTGCAGGGCACTTCAACGTTCCAGGCGCCCAAGCAGCTCGTAGGTGAGGATGCGGACGTTGTACAACCCCTCTGCCGATGGCACGAAATCGACGCTGGCCACGGCATTCCCCGGCCGGCAACGATAGCCCGCCGGCGCCGCAATGGCATCAAAGCCCCGACGGCGCGCGAAGCCCATCAGCCGCGGCACATGCGCCGCAGACGACACCATAACAAAACGCCGCCCATATTCGCCAAAACGCTCGACTTCCTGCTTGGAATTGTAAGCGCCGTCAATGAGCACGATGTCTTCCGGCGCAATCCCAAAGACGCTGAAATAGGCCGCAAGGGCGCGTTGGCGTTCCGCCGTGCTGGCAGTCGAAAAAGACGCCACCAGGAGCCGGCAGCGGCCACCATGGCGCTGCACTAGGCTGGCGATGCGTCCGGCTTCCTGCAAACGCAGCAGGTAAGGCTCGTTCAGACCGTGCACCAAGTCGGCGTCAGGCACCACGCCCTCCGCGTTGGTCAAGCCCTCGCGCAGGTAAAAGCCACTCCCCGCTACGGCGATGTTAACGGTGGCCATTTCATCCTCGCGCAGCAGGTCGCTTATCCGCGCCTCGGTCAACGGCAGGTACTGCCGTTCCAACCGCGCAAACGCCCAGTTGCTGCAGATGGGCAGTGACAGCAACACCAGCAAGGCCACCGCCACCCACAACACAATACGACCGACGCGACGCGTCCGCTTGAAGTGCTGCAACACAAAAGACAACACTATCAGCTCGATAATCACCGGCACCGGAAATACAACCCGCGACAACATCTTCCGAGCCCAAAACCACCAGAAATGCATGGACAACGCCCCCTCTTAGGAAAAACATACGAAAAAGTGGCAAGACCTGCCGTCACCGAAAAATCCGCGTCAATCTGCGGAACCTGTGGCTAAAAAAACTCGTCGCGCTAGTTCATTTCAACGAGCTTGGTGGTAGCAATGTCGATTTCGGTGGCGACCGCCTGGCCCATGATATCAAGGTTGACCACGAATACCGTCTTTTTCTCCCGCTTTTCGACCACGCCTTCGATGCCATTCCATGGCCCCGAGGCGATCGTGACGCGCCGGCCCGGCTTAAGTTCCGTGAGCACCTCGAACGGCTGTTCCTGGCTATGTATTTCAATCTGCCGGATCGTTTTGAGTTCGGACACCAGTAAGCCCGGATCGCTCAAGTCGGTCTTCAGCACCCGCACGATGGACCGCGAGCGCCAGGCGACGAGTTCCTCGTCAAAACTCAGACAAGCAAAGGCGTATCCCGAAAACATCGGCCGCAGCACTTCCTGTAAATAGCTGTAGGTCTGTTTATTGCTGCGGACATTCTTGTAGCGGGCCTTGCGCACCATCGGTAGATACACCGGAATGTTCCTCTCCAGGAGATAATCACGCAAACGCCGCTCATGCAGGGGCTGAGTGTAGATGGGCAGCCAGCGCCGGCCCGGCGCTATGTCGTCAAAATCAATCTCAGTGGCAAATACCTTTTCATCGTCCATGAAAACAGTCTCTTTCGAATAACCTTACTTGACCCAAGGTGAACAACACCGGCAAGAGCCACCAGGCCAAGATAACACGATACCGTCCCAATGGCCTAAACACCTGCCGGGCCTCCCCCGTCTTTGTCGCGCCGCTAATGTATTGGCGGCGTATGCTCATGCAAGCCGTAAGGACGGTCAATGCCCATGACAACGTAATCGGTCACCCATTGATAATGGCGGCCAAACATGCCGCCGATGTCAATCCCAGGTAAACAAGTGAGTTCCATTGCCCCTTTTGCCCCAGTCAGCTTCGCCGACTGGGGCAAAAGGGGCCGAGGAACACGAACATAGTCACCATTGTACCCAGGGCGGCGCACGCTTTCAGCGTGCTTGCCCTGGGCTGGACTGTTTCGCGCTTTCAGCGCTTCCGCCGCTTCGCGGCCAGGGAAACGGGCACCTTTGACTCAGCCAGAAGCTCTATGGCTCAATTATCAATGGGTGACCGACTACATGACAACGACCATCAATGAAAGTGTTGGCGGGACATCGCGAAACTCGGCGGAAGCTTTTTACCCCGGCACTGCTATCACTGCCAGAGAAGAAAAAAAGCCGCCATGCGCCCCAACGGGCGTGATGGCGGCCGCGGCCAAACGAAGCTGCGCGCTACAGGGTTATTTCGTGCGCCCGTAGTGGAACGGGCACTGATCCGCCGCAGTGGTATAAAATTTCTGGTACTTGACGTTTTCGACGTGGCCGTCGACAAAGGCGCAGTTCACAGCCAACTCACTGGCGTGCATGGCATTCTGCGAGCTGGCGAAGAGCTGACCCTTGAGGTTATCTATGGTCCAGGGGCCAGCGTTGATCTCGCTGGGCGAAGCACCCGCCGCATCCATGATGTAGGCAACACCAGAAGGCATGCTGATTTCCGACATGGAGTAACCGCCAGGGCCTTTGACACCGGTGTCACGCCACTGGTTGATGCCGTAAGAATAACCGACCATGGCCGTGCCGCGGTCGCTGTCGTTATAACGAATAAACGTGCCATCTGCGCGCTTTTTCATCTTCAGCATACCGCCGGGGCACTGGAAGGCCTTCTCATCGCCAATGTAGTTGATCAGCAGGTCGCCCCAGTAGGGCTTCTGCCAGTCGTTGCCATTGATGATCTGAACCGCGCGAGCAAGGATGTCGCTGTTGTCATTGGCATACATCACACCGCCCAAGGCCACCTGCTTGAGGTTTGACGCACAGCTGATGTTGCGAGCACGCGCACGGGCCTTCGCCAACGCCGGCAACAACATCGCCGCCAATATCGCAATAATTGCAATTACTACCAGTAATTCAATCAGGGTAAAAAAACGCTGGCGTGAACGATTTCTGTCATGACACATGATCATCAGATAAGTCCTTTCATAGTGGAATTTAGGTAAACTTGAGAAAGTCACATTGTGAAATTAACATTATCAAGAAGCCGTTTAAAGTACTCCCTGCTCTTAGAAAAACAATAAGAATTATTGAATAATCAAAGAAAGATTGTTATCGCTCAGTCATAGGATAATATCGGCACGACATGCCCCTTATCGCCGCGATGGGACGCAACATGCTGGGCCAATGGTGTCGCCGGTACCCACCCGCACCGTTGCGCCGCCTGTCCCCGGGAGGCACCAGGCGTCTCGATGGACTCTATGGACACTATGGACAGAATCCCGCTTTGTCGGCCCAGCGGCGCGCCCAGGAGTCCCCACGGTCCGCAGCGTTCTCTG